>JAFKFE010000168.1 GCA_017308345.1 Alphaproteobacteria bacterium
CACGCTGGTCGACGGCGCCATCCATCGCGAGTGGATCGTCGCCATGGGGCGGCGCTCGAAGGTCTCGCATCTGGCGCATCTGTTCTGCGAGCTGTTCGTCAGGCTGCAGGTGGTGAAGCGCACCAACGACATGAGCTTCCACCTGCCCGTTTCGCAAGCCGAGCTCGCCGATGTGCTGGGTTTGTCGGTCGTGCATATGAACCGCGTCATCAGCGCGCTGCGCAACAGCGGCGTGATCATCTGGGCGAACCACACGGTGACGATCCTCGACTGGCAGAAGCTGCAGCGGATCGCCGAGTTCGACCCGACCTATCTCTCGATGACGCGCGAGCCGCGCTAGATGATCTTTTCCGAAAGCCGTTTCACGCTTCCGGCATCATGCCCGGCCCTTATCAAATGTGATTTCGCCGCCTCGCGTTCCAGGCCACATTGACCGCATCGGGAGCGCGAGGGATTGAGGGCTTATCGCGTAGACGAGATGGATGGCGAGACCGTCCTTGCAAGCCACGCCATCGAGGCGATGGCTGCGTTCGAGGCCGCCCAAAAAGCGCTCGGCGTCTACGTCACGCTGCGCGGCGGCGCCAGCAAATGGATCCGGGTCGTCGAACTGACCGACAAGCCGCCGACGCGGCTGCGCCCCGGCGTGTTCGAGTTCCGGATTGTCGGCCGCAAGGGTTGATTCCGCACGGAACAATGCAAAGCCAGTCCAACTCTCCCGACCGGCGCGCAGCCGGCATCGCCATGGAACATTCAGGTGCCGGCGAAATTCACCTTGCGCAAGATGGTCTGGCGCGGCTTCCGGCTTTCTCAATGGCTGATTATCTGACGCTTCCGGCAAGCTCCCGCGACCTGTTCCGCGCGGTCATTGAAACGATGCCATGCCTGGAGCGTGCATGTCGGGCCGGCGCGTCACAACAAAAAAACGGCGGCTGAAAGAGCCGCCGTTTTCTTGACCATCGATGGCTTTAGTTTGCGCCGCCGAGTTCCTTGGTCATCTTGCAGAAATTGTCATGCTGCTTGGCGATGGCCTCGTCGCTGCAGTCTTTCTTGATCGACGTGCGGTCTTCTTCGGTCATGGCCAGCCATGCCTTCTTGAATTCATCGCCGGATCTCATCGTCTTCATCCCCGCATCGGTGAAGAAAGGGGACATCTTCTGGGGATCGTCCAAGGCCGACGTGCCCGTGGAACCGCCGGCCATGGCCGCGCCGGTCGCAAGCGAAAACGCGATCGCGCTCATGCAAAGCATTTTGGTATTCATTTTTGTTCTCCCTGCCTGGGTTGGAAATAACGTCTGTTGAAAAGCGCGCCTCCGGGCAAAAAGTTCCAGACGGAATCAAAGAAAGGAGCGTTGCAAAGCGCCTGTCATTTGAACCGGTAAGCCCGGCTGCCGATTTCTTCGTGCGGCGGTCAATAACAATTGAGCTTTTCGGCCTCTGCTGGCCGAAAAATTCTCTTGGGAACAAGTTCGGGAAAACGGTGTTGGGTGTTTATCCACCCACCCAGGAGATGCGGATATGGCTACGACGAAGGCGGCCTCCAACAAGGGGCTCAACGAACTTTTCCACGACACGCTGAAAGACATCTATTTCGCCGAGAAGAAGATTCTCGCCACGCTGCCCAAGATGGCCAAGGCGGCGCAGGACGATGCGCTGAAGGCCGCCTTCGAGAAGCATCGCGACCAGACTCAGGAGCATGTCGCGCGTCTGGAGGAAGTCTTCGAGGTGATCGACAAGAAGCCGGTGGGCAAGACCTGCGCCGCCATCATGGGCATCACTGAAGAAGGCGCCGAGATCATGGACGAGTACAAGGGCTCGCCCTCGCTCGACGCCGGCCTTCTGGCTGCCGCCCAAGCCGTCGAGCATTATGAGATCTCGCGCTACGGCACGCTCAGGACCTGGGCGCAGGAGCTCGGCCTGACGGAAGCCGTCACCTTGCTCGACAAGACGCTGAATGAAGAAAAGGAAACAGACGCGGCGCTCACCCAGTTGGCTGAGTCCGCAGTCAACGTGGCGGCGGAGGCTGCCTGAAATCAGGCTGGCACTCTGCAATCGGGAAGATCTGGCTTCGGCCGGTCTTTCCCGTGGCCTCGAGAGCGACCATGGAACTTCCGCAAAAAAGCGGCCGTTCCATGGTCGATGAGGCTTTTCCGATGAGGAGAGTACCGTTACCGATTGCCCGCCTGGTCGGGGGTGCCATCACCTCGATCGCCGGCATGTTCTGTCGCTGGCTTTCCTACGAAATCGAGAAGCGTCTGGAAGAGCGGTGGCATCGTCAGGACCACCGATGCTCGGGGCTTCACCTCACTTGCCGAGTCCAAGCCCCAGCCTTTGCCCCTCGGCATATGCCTTGGCGAAGGATTCCAGCTCGAATGATGTGACAGTCTCCCTTCCGTCCCTGGCAACGACGACGAACCACTCGCCCATGTTTTCGTAGACGAGGACCGAGTTGGCAGGCATGGAATCGGATAGGGAAATGTCGGAACACATGTGCTTCCTCCCACAAGGGTTGGGCGAAAGCACCTGAGTTGACTTCCAAGCGTCTCCTGGCCGGGCAAGATGAAGACGACTCCATCATCATGCGCCCTTCTCCCGGCAAAGGCGACATCATTTGTTTAGGGCATCGATTTTGCCGACGGCGTTCGAGGGGGCGGCCGAATCCGCAAGGCCATCCGCGGTCACGACTCTGGCCAGATCCTTGCGGCTGCCCCGGCGTACCGAATAGGCCCGCGTTATCTCGGCACCGAAGAGAAAGATCTGCGCCGAATAATAGACCCAGACCAGCACCACCATTAGCGCGCCCGCGGCACCGTAGGAGGTGGCTATGGCGCTGGTGCCGATGTACCAGCCGATCAGCGACTTGCCGATGGTGAACAGAAGCGCTGTGACCAGCGCGCCGATGCCGACATCGCGCCATTTAAGCGCGCGGTCCGGCAGGATTTTGTAGATCGCGGCGAATAGCGACGCGATCAGCACGAAGGAGACGATCGTGTTGATCGCGCTGACGATCAGTTCTCCAAACGGCACGTTGCGGTTGATGATCTCGCCGAGGGCGGCGATCGCGGTGCTGGCCGCCAAGGACACCAAGAGCAGGAAGCCCAGCGCCGCCACGAGGCCGAGGCTGGCCGCCCTCGCCCGCATCAGGCGCGGCAGCGACACCCCGCTGGGCTTGACCTTCCAGATTTCGTTGAGCGACTGCTGCATCTCGCCGAAAACACCCGAGGCGGTGATGAAAAGCGTGGCCAGTCCGATCAGTGTGGCAAGCGTGCTCGACCAGCGATGCGCGGCGCTCTCGACCGTGGCCTTCAGAAGGTCGGCGCTCTGCGACCCCATGACGCCCGAGATCTCGGCCGAGAGCGCAAGTTGCGCGGCGTCGTTGCCGATGACGACGCCGGCGATGGCCACCACGATCAGCAGGATCGGCGCCAGCGAGGTGGTGGCGTAGAAAGCGATTGCCGCACCATGGCTCAGCGCATTGTCATCGATGTAGCCGGTGACGCTTTCCTTCAGCAGTATCCAGCCCTCGTCGGCCCAACGCGGCATCGCCCTCACCCATTTCGGACGCGGATCGACCGCGAATTCATGCCGGCTTTGTCGGGTCGTGCCTGTTCTGCCATTTGCTGCCCAAGCCCAATACGGAGCGGGCCGGGTGGGACAAGAACTCGACTGCCTTTTCGTCGGCCAGGGCGTGAAGCCGGAGAAACCAGCCCTGTTCTCTTTACCACCAGGTCCGGCTGACGCGGCCCGCCAATCACAACCCGGTGCCGGCGCCATGGTTCCGGAAAAAAGGCCCGCCCGGCAGCCAGGAGGCCGGGCGGGCAAATCGGGCTTGATGGAACCCTAGGACGACAGGCTTGAGGAATGTGGAAGCCTGCCGCCCGAAGCCAAACATGCAGGAGGCGAGATCGGTTCCCAGCCAGGCAATGCCAGGCATTGGGACAATCAGCGGGACAGGCGCCGGCGAGGTCGCGGCTTGGAAAGCGATGCCGCGCCACCGATCGAGCCTAGGCAAGCCAACGGCATTCAACTAGCCTCGAAGCGGGATCAGAGCCGCGTGGGGGCATGCGATGAAGGTCAATGTCGTCTACGCGCATCCGGCGCAGGACAGCTACGTGGCCTCGCTTCACAGGCGTGTCGTGGGGGCCCTCAAGGCCAGGGGCGACGAGGTCGTCGATTTCGATCTCTACGCCATGAAATTCGATCCCGTCATCCAGGTCGAGGAGTTGAAGGGGCACGCCGGTCCATCGCCAGCGCCCGCGGACCTGCGGGTCTATATCGACGCGTTGCAATGGGCCGACGCGTGTGTGTTCTGCTTCCCGACCTGGTGGTCGGGCATGCCCGCCATGCTCAAGGGATATTTCGACCGCGTGTGGCGCCCGGGCGTCGCCTTCGAACTTCCGACGGATGGCGGCACGATCAAGCCGGCGCTCTTGAACATCCGCCGGATGGGCGTCGTCACCACCTTCGGCTCGCCATGGTGGTACACCAGGCTCTACATGCAGGACCCGGGCAGGAAGGTGCTTTTGCGCGGCTTGAAATCCATGTGCGGACGCACGGAGAAGCACCTCTATCTGTCCAAATACTCGGTGGAAAGCATCTCCGGCGAGGAGCGGGAAAAGTTCGCCCGCAAGGCGGAGCAGCGGTTCGAGCGATTTTGAACGGCCTCGCCGGACTTGCCGGCAGGCTCGCCAGGCGCAACCCGGCCATCGGCCGGCACCTCGCCGGCCGAATTTTGCAATGGAGGACAATCGAGATATGCTTAGCTGACTAAGTGATTCATGGCACGGTGAACCGATGGCCAAGAAAAAAGACAGACAGGCCACTTCGGGCATCGCGGCGGCCTCCCGCGCCGAAATCCATGAGGCGGCTTATTTTGCCCGCAAATGCGGCCTCACCCGCGATGAGGCCTTGCAGATGATACGCGAGGCGCACGCCTCGCCGACCCTCAGGCCGGCCGAGACGGAAAAGCGCAAGCACTGATCCTTCTCGTTCAAGAAGCGGGCCTTATTGCCCCGTCTGCGGCGGCACCTCGCCCGGCTTGATCACCGGCATTTCGCTGCCGGTCGGCGGCGGGTTCGTCGCGTTGTTGTCGCCGGTCGGCGGGGGCTTCAGCACGCCGCCGCAATTGCCGAGCTGTTTCGACAGTTCATCCGTATCGGCCTGCTGCTTCTGTTTCTGCTGTTGGCCGTTGGCATCGGGCTGGGCCTGGCAGTCCTGCGTCCGCTGATCCGGCTGCTGGGAGGTCTGGGCCGCCGCCGGCAGTGCCGGCATGAGCGAGACGGCCGCGATGAGAAGCGCTTTCTTCATGGGATCCTCCTCATGGCGCTTTCGGCTTCGGCTTGTCGCGGTCGGCGGCATCGACCTTGCGCCGCACGGCACGGTGCCTGGGCGTCGTCTTGGCAGCGTCCGGTTTCTTGGCGGCGGCTGATTTGCAGGCCGCGCCGGTTTTCGCTCGGCTGCTGGTCGGCATGGTGCTCTCCTTTCAAGGGACAACGCATGCCGATGGAAAAGGTTGGCCCCGGTTCGCCGAGACGCCTGGACATACATCAAAGTTAAATGCGGCCGCCCGGCCGTGGTGCTAACCCTTCGTCATTGGGGGGACTCTTCAGGAGGAGTCCCATGGACATTCGAATTCTCATCGACCGGCTCGCGGCCTCATTGCGCCGACGCTCCGCCGTGCAGCATCTCCCCGCCAGGGTGATCCGCGCGTCGCTCGCTGATGTGCCGCTCAGGCCGCGCCCGCGGCCGCCGCACCGGCCGGCGCCTCCTGCCCGGCCCGCGAGCAACATGTAGCCTTCGAACCGCCGGGCGGATGCAACCGACTGGCGGAGTCGCCGTTTACGGCCATTCCCAATCATGTGGTGAACCAATGAAATCCTTGCGTTTGAACAGCCCCCTTCTTGTCTTCGCCGCCGCCATGGTAACGGCCGCGCCCTTTGTCGGCCTTGCCTGGCGAACGCGCGAATGGCTCGGATGGTGAACGACCGATGAGCCGTTTCCTGCCGCTCACCATCCGCTTCGTCAGCGGCGGCTCGATGGTGGTCACCACCGTCGCCGAGGCCAAGAAGGCGCTTGCCGGAACCTGGAAGAACAAGGAGGCGCCGGATTATCTCAAGGCGGCGCGACTGGTGGAGGACGCGATCGCGGGCACCTGCCGGCCGGCGGTTGCCTTTGCCGCCTTCAAGAAGGTCGCCGCGCAGCAGGGCTTGCTGAGGCCTGCGCAGCCGAGCGCCGCGCTCACCATGCTGGACGAATTGTGGACGCGCTCCAAAATACCCCCCGGCTAGACGCTTATCTCGGCTCTCGCGCCATGCTGAGATAGGTCGGATCGAACTCGGCGAGCCCGACCAGGCGTTGCCAGTCGAGAATCTCGATGCTGTGATTCGTCCAGTTGATCACGTTCATGCGGCGCAGCGTGCCGATCACCCGGTTCATGTGGACCACGGACAGGCCGAGCACGTCGGCGAGTTGGGCCTGCGACAGCGGCAGATGGAAGCTCATGTCGCGGGTCTTCTTCACCACCTGCAGCCTGACGAACAGTTCACATATCAAATGCGCGAGATGCGAGGTCTTGGAGCGTCGCCCCATGGCCACGATCCATTCGCGGTGGATGGCGCCGTCGACCAGCGTGTCCAGCCACAACAGCCGGGTCAGATGCGGCGCCTGTTCGGTGATCGTTTTCAGCTTGCCATGATCGGCCGCGAGCACATGACAGGGCGAGAGCGCGATGATGCCGTGATCCATCGTCTTGAGCAGGAAGGCATGCAGGTCGACGAAGTCGCCCGCGACCTGCAGCGAGGTGAACTGCCGCCCGCCATCCTCCAGCACCTTGTAGCGCGCAGCCAGGCCGTCGATGATCAGCGTGCTGAAGAGCGGCCGCGTTCCCTCCGAGACGATATCCTCGCCGGCCGCGACATACTTCTCGAGCGACATGGCGCCGGCCAGCAGCGCCTTCTCTTCCTCCGAGAGGGCGTCGTGCTGGCCGAGATTGAGATAAAGTGATTCCAGCATCGGGCTGCCTCCAGTCGCCACTTCCAACGCCGCAGGCCGATGCTGGTTGCAGGCGGTCGCACGCCGCAAGGCAGGCGCATCACCGATTTCCTCTCAAAATCAGATGTTTCGGAACCATGGCCGCGCTGGAGAATTGAAGGTCGAAATGCCGGGATCGACCTGCCGATGCAACGCTTCTACTTCAACGTGTACAACACCGAGCACAGCCAGATGGACAGTGACGGGCAGCTCTTCGCCAGCCGCGAGCGCGCCGGCATGGAGGCGCTGCGCATCCTGCACGACGTCGCCCGCGACGAGATGCCAGGCGGCAGCCATCTTACGATCACCGTGAAGGTGCTGGACGCGCAGCGCGACCAGATTTTCGAGGCGTCGCTGACGCTCGATTTAGCCTGGACGGGACATGACGCCGGCTCCACCAAGCGTCGGGCGCGCCTCGCTTATGCCAACATCAGGTAGAGCAACGGCAGGGCGGCCAGGCCGATCGCCATGGCGATCAGCGTGGCATGGCCGAGTCGTTCCGCACGCCTGGCCATGTCGGCGACCACGTCCTCATCGTTGATGATGTCGAGGAACGAAAGATCGGCAAGCGTGGCACGCTGGTTGTCGTTGGCAGGCAGGCTTTCGGAATCCTGCCGGGCGGGCTTTGCAGAAATGTTGGTCAAAACGTCGTCTCGCTCCGAAGCCGGCTGCGCGGCGTTCCTGTTGGTGGGTATTGGTGCCCGCCGGAATTGGGCGGGGGGCGACCGGCGGGCACCAGGACGGCCGGCGATGGAGGGGGCTTTTCTCGACGGCCGCTCCCCAATCCGTGGAAAGCAGATTGGTTGCATAGGCCAGTCCAATGCGTTGGTCAGGTCGGACTTCAGTCTGACCCGGGTCACGAAATGTTTCAGCAGGAACATCCTTTACAGACGCCTGCTTCACCATCCCGGATGGAACCTCTTCGCCGCCCTTCAGTTCCCCTAGGGATCGGCTGAAGTGCAGCCGTCGCCACAGGATGGTTCAATGGAGGCGCCAATGTCCCTGCATACACTTCATCCCGAACGCGTCGATGAGACCCGCGTGCAGGCCTACTCGACCTTCGGGCCGTTGCTGGTCCATTCGCTGGCGCAAAGACTGGCCCGCTGCCAGGGCATGCGCGAACTGGACAAGGTCGAACAGTCGCTGGTGCGCCTCATCGAGGAGACGGGTGTTGCCGCTCCACATGGCGAGGCGATGAAGGAATTCGCGATCGAGCTCGTCGTGTCGACGCTTCGCAATGCGCGCGAGCATCCCGACGCCAAGCAGGACCTGGAAGAGATCGATGAACGGCGTGCCGAGGGCCGCTCGGAGGATCAGTTCACGCTGGAAGAGCAATTGCAGTCCGGCCTCGAGGACTCTTTTCCGGCAAGCGACCCGCCGGCCGTGGTTTCGACCGCGATCACCGGCGGCTCGAAGGACATCGTCGGCACAGACGAGGTGTTGCGCCGCAAGAAGGAGGCACGCCGCAGGCGGCCGGCAGACTGAAACCGAAGGAGGCTCGCGATGCCCCAAGCGAACGACAACATTCCGCATCGTCCCGGCGGCGCCCATGCGCCCCGGACGAGCGAGCTGCCAACCAAGGGCGGTGACGATCCCGACGTGCGCTTCCTTGCGGAGAACACCGATCTGTCCCCGAAGCAGGCGCGCGAGCTGATCCGCGAGCACGGACATGACCGCGCCAAGCTGCTCGAGATCGCAAGAACCATGAAGGCGGAGAGCTGACCGCACCCCATTTATCGAGGAGAAAACCATGCCACGTCGCGACAAGTCGAAATACACCGACAAGCAGGAACGCAAGGCCGATCATATCGCCGAAGGTTACGAGAAACGCGGCGTGTCGGAGAAGGAAGCCGAGCGGCGCGCCTGGGCGACCGTCAACAAGGACGACGGCGGCGGCAAGAAGGAAGGCGGATCGGGGCGCGGCCAGCACACCGGCCACCCGGCCGCGCATAAGGGCGGCAGGATGGGCGGCAAGGCGTCGGGCGAGCGTTCGCCGTCCGAGCGGTCAGCCTCGGCCAGGAAGGCCGCGGCGACGCGCAAGCGGAATGAGAGCCACGCGCATCATTGAGCGCGGAATTCCCTTCTCCCTTGTGGGAGAAGGGGAAAACTCTCACAGCGGCATCGCCGAGGTCTGCTTGATCGTCTGGCTCGGCACATCCGTCTTGACGTTCTGCACACCCTTGATGCGGCTCAGATGCTCCGACTGGAAGCGGCGGTAGTCGTCGATGCCGGCGGCGACGATCCGCACCATGGCGTCGCAGTCGCCCAGCATCAGGTAGCACTCCATCACTTCCGGGAATTTCGCCACCTCGGCCGCGAAATGCTCGATCGTGTCCTCGTCCTGCTGCTTCAGCCAGATGCGGGTGAAGAAGGTCTGGCCGCGGCCGATCTTGGCCGGGTTGAGCACCGCGACATAGCGGTCGATGACGCCGGCCTCCTCCAGCAGCTTGACGCGGCGCAGGCAGGGCGACGGCGACAGGCCGACCTCCCTGGCCAGATCGTTGTTGGCCATGCGCCCGTCTCGCTGCAGGGCGCGCAGGATGCGCCTGTCGATCTCATCCAGCTTCATGGCTTCAGATTCCAATCATTTTCCCGATTGCGCTATCATATGCCAAATTCTGCCAGAATCGGCGCATCTTCGCAACCCGATTGCCGGGCGTTTGGGCTATGGTCCGGCAACCGATGACCCCCACAACCGACCGGGAGAACGGCGGCCGCGAGGCCCGCCGACGGCAAAGCCATGAGCGTTTCCGAGATCGCCCTCGCCAAGGGCCAGACCACCAACGGGCGCGGCGACGAGTTCCGGCGCGGGCTCGCCGCCTCGGTGCCGGTGCTGCTTGGCATCGTCCCCTATGCGCTGGTGCTCGGCGCGCAGGCCGCGCGGAAGGGCCTCGGCGTCGCCGAGGTGCCGCTGATGACCGGGCTCAACTTCGCCGGCGGCTCGGAATTCGCCGCGATCCAGCTCTGGACCTCGCCGCCGCACATCCTTCTGATCGCCGCCATCACCTTGCTGGTCAACAGCCGGCATTTCCTGATGGGCGCGGCGCTTGCGCCGTTCATCAAGCACTTGCCGAGGCGCCAGGTTTTTCCGGCGCTGTTTTTGATGTGTGACGAGAGCTGGGCCGTCGGCTTGGCCGACGCACAGCGCCGCGCCGCCGCCGGCCTGCGGCCGGCCTTCAGCCTGCCCTTCTATCTGGGCGCCGCCCTGCCCTTCTACCTCGCCTGGGTCGCGTTCACCACCTGCGGCGCGGCGCTCGGTCCAGTGCTGGGCGACGTCGAAACATACGGCTTCGCGATGGCCTTCCCGGCTGTCTTCCTGGTGCTGCTTCGGGGCATGTGGAAAGGCTTTGCCGCGGCGCGGCCCTGGCTGGTCAGCCTGATCGTTGCGGCGCTCGCCCATCTCGCCGTGCCCGGTGCCTGGTATGTGGCCGCCGGCGCGCTGTCGGGCCTGGCGGCGGCGTGGTTCCTGGCAGGTGCGAGATGATCGATCCGATGACCGTGCTCGCCGTCCTGGCGATGGCCGGCGTGACCTATCTCACCCGCATCGGCGGCTATGTTATGCTGAAGAACCGCGCCCTCGGCCAGCGCGCCACGGCGGTGATGGAAGCCGCGCCCGGCTGCGTGCTGATCTCGGTGATCGCGCCGGACTTCGTCTCCAGGAATCCGGCCAACCTCGCGGCTTTGGCCATCACCCTGCTTGCCGCCACAAGGCTGCCGATGCTGCCGACGGTGGTGATCGGGGTCACTTCGGCGGGCGTGCTGAAGTGGCTGATGGGCTAAAGCGCGTCGCGTTGAACCGGATTCACGCGAAGCGCTGTAAGTCTTTGTTTTTGCGCATGTCGTCTTCCCAGGCCGAGGTCACTTTTGGCGACATGCATTAGGAGGGAGCCGCGACCTCCCCCAGAGACCGCGGCTCCGGCGCGGCAACTCAGTCGTCGCCGCCGCCACCACCACCGCTGCCGCCACCTTCGCCGCCGCCGTCATGACCGCCGCTGTCGCCGCCGCCGTCATGGCCACCGCTGTCATGGCCGCCGCTGCTGCCGCTGTCCCCACCCTGGCCATGATCGCCCTCTTGATCATCGCCCGCATCGTCGCCCTGGTCACCCTGCTGCGAGCCGGCGTCGACGCCATTGTCGTCGCCTTGCTGATTCTCAGCCGTGGCCTGATCGTCCTCATGGCTGCCCGTGGCGCTCTGCTGCTGATCGTCCTGCACAGGCGCGGTCAGGCCGCCGCCGTGGTCGGAGCCCGCGAGCGACGGCTGCGCCGCCAGAATGCCGAGCAAGGAGACCGAAGCCGCCAGCAGCAAGGGAAAAGCCTTCATTGTCGTCTCCTTCCGGCCCGCGAGCCGCCATTGTCGATGGCTGATCATTGGTCGTGGCGGATTACAGCGCGCTTAAACGGGCGATTCGAATTTTAGCTATTGCTTACTTATACATGCCGCCGGGCAGGCAGTGTCAATCCGCCCGTCGCCCGCGCCACGATCGCCTCCAGCGGCTCGGGCCGGTGCAGGAAATAGCCCTGGCCATAGGCGACGCCCATGCCCATGAGTATCTCCAGCGCGGCTTTCTCCTCGACCTTCTCGGCCACCACGGCGGCGCCCATCGAGCGGGCGATGCCGGCGATCGCCGAAACGATCTCGCGGTCGAAGCGGCTGTCGGCGATGTGCTCGACGAAGGAGCCGTCGATCTTGATGGCGTCGATGGGGAAGCGCCTGAGATATTCGAACGAGCTCATGCCGGCGCCGAAATCGTCGAGGCTGACGCGGCAACGGCGCAGCCTCGCCTTGCGCACGAACTCCGCCGCGGCATCGAAATTGGTGACGGCGGCGGTCTCGGTGATCTCGAAGCCGATGGCCGATGCCGGCGCGCCGCTCTCGGCCATGGCCTCGTCGACGAAATCCCAGAGCTGCGGATCGGAAAGCGTCTGGGCCGACAGGTTGAAGTCGAGCGAGATGCCGCCCGCGCGCATCGCCTCGCCATGGCGCGCCAGCGCGGTGCGGATGATCCAGCGGTCGAGCCGGGCGGCAAGGCCGAAGCGCTCGGCGACAGGCATGAAGTCGCCGGGCGGGACGATCCTGCCGGTGCGGGCCTCGAGCCTGGCCAGCACCTCGACGTGGCGGTTGTCTTCCCACGGCTGGCCGAGCCGGTGGATCTCCTGGCCGAACAGCTTCAGCCGGCCGTCCTCCATCGCGTCGACAAGGTCGGCGGCCAGCCGCGCGGCGTTGAGGCCGCCGGCGCCCGCCGTCGTTTCCGGCGAGAACACGGCGAAGCGGTCGCGGCCGCCGGCCTTGGCGGCGTAGCAGGCGTCGTCGGCGCAGGCGAGCGCGTCGGCCACGGCCATGTTGCGGTCGCGCACGAAGGCGATGCCGATGCTGGCGGCAAGCCTGCGTGAGGTGACCGCCGGGCCGAGATCGGCGTCGCGCACCGCGGCGAGCACGGCGCGGGCAAGTCGCTCGGCGCAGGCGCCATTGCAGTTCGGCACCAACAGCGCGAACTCGTCGCCGCCAAGGCGCGCCGCATGCGCCGACGCCGGCAGGCTGGCGAGGATGCCCGCCGCGACGCTCCTCAGCGCCAGATCGCCGGCGGCATGGCCGGCATAGTCGTTGAGCGCCTTGAAGTAGTCGAGGTCGACATAGAACACGGCGAGCGGCAGGCGCTCGGCCGTGGAGATGTTCTGGGCAAGCAGCCGGTCGAAGGCGGATCGGTTGAGAAGGCCGGTCAGCGCATCGTGACGCGCAGCGTAGGCAAGCTCCTCGGCGCGCTGCTTCTCCTCGGTTATGTCGCGCACGGTGCCGAGGACCTGGCCGGACGAACCGACATCGGCGACGAAGCGCACCAGCGACTCGACGTGGCGGACCACGCCATCGCGGCGGATGATGCGATATTGCACGGCCACGACGTCGTCCGCGCCGGAGGGCAGCAGATGCGCCCGCTCGGTGGCTTCCTTGTCGTCGGGGTGCAGGAAAGTGTGCCAGAGGTCGGCGCTCACCTCGTCCTTGTCGGCCACAAAGCCGAATATCTCGCGGGTGCGCGCGTCCCAGTAACTCTTCCTCGTGCCGATGTCGTGGTGCCAGATACCGGTGCCGCTGGCTGCGATCGCGAGACGGAAGCGCACATTGACCTGCTCGAGCGCCGCCTCGGCCTCCTTCTGCCGGGTGATATCGGTCTGCACGCCCAACAGCCGGAGCGGCTTGCCGTCGGCGTCGCGCTCGACGATGCCGCCGCGATCGAGCACCCATACCCAGTGGCCGTCCTTGTGGCGCAGGCGCAGCTCGGTCTCGATCGAATCGACGATGCCGGCAATGTGACGGTCGCCGCTTTCCTTCGCCCGCTGCCGGTCGTCGGGATGGGTGAGCTGCAACCAGAGGTCCGGCGTGCTGGCGAGTTCGCCCGGCTCGTAGCCCAGCATCTTCGACCAGGTCGGCGAATAGTAGCAGTCGCCGGTCGACAGATTCCAGTCCCACAAGCCGAGATGAGCGCGGTCAAGCGCCAGCGCCCAGAACTTGCCGTCACGTTTATTGTCGTCCGCCATTCTTTGTTCTTGCCGTCCTCCCGTCCCGACAATACTGCATGAAAGCAAAGAAGAAAGAGTTACCGGGGATATCAGCCATTGCCACCGACCCCGAGCAAGACGCGCAAGGCCGCGCGGTGTTGGCGCCGCGCAATCACGCGGGAACCTTTGCCGCTCTGCGTCTGGCCAATTCACGATAAAGCGCCTCGGGACTGACACCGATTTCCTGGGCGACGACGGACCAGTGCCCCTTTGCGGGCTGGCGGCCGTGCCAGGCGATCCAGGCGTCAAGCCGCGCCGCAACGGTCTTGAGGAACAGAACCTCCGCCTGAAGCCTCGCCTGCTGCACCTCGCGCGCCAGATGACGCGCCCACGCCGCCGCCAACTCCGGATCCTGCTGCAGGCGGGCGCGCAGGGCGGAGCGCGGCATGGCCCACGTCACGGCAGTCGTTTCCGCCCGGGCATCGCAATGATACTGTGCCGAATAGATCGAGGCTTCGGCCAGGATCGAGGCACGCTCGGCACGCTGAAGGATCAGAATGGAGCCATTATCCTGGTGGCGGATAAGATGGATGACGCCCGATCGCACCGCGTGAATGATCCGGACCGGGTCGCCGGCATGAAACACCGGCTCCCCGGCGGCGAACTCGCATTGGCGGCCAGCAAGGTTGTCGAGCAGGGCAAACAGCGAGGGCGACATGATTATCATCATGTCGCCCTTTCGCCGTGGCATGGCAAGTATTCCCGGTCACAGGAGAAAATGCCGATGTTCCGCGCTCTCGACCTCGCCGCGTTTGCCCTTGCGGCGAGCCTTGTCCCCGCCGCGAGCTTTGCCCAGCAGAGCCAGAACGGCCAAATGATGCACCATCACATGATGCGTCGTCAGCCACCCGTGATTGGAGGACACGCGGGGCCAATACAGCCGGGGCAAGATGCCTTCGCCGCGATCCAGGAGATCGTCGCCATCCTGGAAGCAGACCCCAAAACCGATTGGTCGAAGGTGGATATCGATGCGCTGCGCAACCACCTTGTGGACATGAACGCCGTCATGCTGGCGGCAACGGTGACGGACCAGCCTATCGACGGCGGCATGAAGTTTACGGTCACGGGCTCCGGACCGACGCGCGATTCAATCCGCCGCATAGTCGAGGCCCATGCCGCGACAATGAACGGAGTGGGCAACTGGCAATACCTGGCGGCGGAAACCGACGATGGCGCGACGCTCAGCGTTCTCGTCCCGAAGGCCGACCGCGCGAAGCTGCATGGACTTGGCTTCTTCGGCATCCTGACAATCGGAATGCACCATCAGGAACATCATATGATGATTGCACGCGGCGAAAACCCGCACGGCTGATTCACAACCCGCCGGTTCAAAGCCCGGGCAGCCTTCGCCGCACAATCGCCGCATGATACCGAGCGCCGTGCAGCAGGGCTTCGTCGTTGAAGTCATAGGCAGGGTTGTGCAGCGGCGGGGTTTCGCCATTGCCCATGAAGACGAAGCATCCAGGCACATGGTCCAGGAAGCGGGCGAAATCCTCCGAGGCGGTCATGGGCTCAGCCGCGACGCGAACAGCGTCGTCGGCCGCGATGCCGACGCCATCGCCGGCCAGCACCGCGCGGGCCGCAGCAAGCGCCTCGTCGACAAGCGCGGCATCGTTGATCAAGGGCACGAACTCGCGCGTGTAACTGACTTCAGCGGCGACATTATAAGCCTGCGCCGTGCCTTCGGCGATGCGGCGCATCTCCTTTTCGATCGCGGCGCTGACCTGTGGCCGGAAACTGCGGCAATCGCCCAGGATGCGCGCCAGCCCCGGCAGCGCGTTGCGGGTGCCGTCGGTGATGAGCTCCGTCACCGAGACGACGCCGATGTCGGCGGGGCTCAGGCGCCGCGAGACGATGGTCTGCAGGCTGACGACCAGCGCGCATGCGGCGACCAGCGTCTCCTGGCCGGCATGCGGCCGCGCCGCGTGGCCGCCGAGGCCCTTGAGCACGATCTCGAAATTGTCCTCGGCCGACATGACCGGACCGGCGCGTGTTTCAAAATGACCGATGGGCAGGCCGGGCATGTTGTGCAGCCCGAAAATCTCCTCGAAGGGAAAGCGCTCGAGCAGGCCGTCGTCCAGCATGGCCAGCGCGCCCCTGCCCCATTCCTCGGCCGGCTGGAAGATGAAGCGCACCGTGCCGTCGAAGCCGCCCTCGGAAGCGAGCAGCTTCGCGGCGCCCAGCAGCATCGAGGTATGGCCGTCATGGCCGCAGGCATGCATGGTGCCCGGCGTCCGCGAGCGCCATGCCTGCGTGCCCTGCTCGGCGATGCGCAGCGCGTCCATGTCGGCGCGCAATGCAATCGCCCGGTTGCCACTGCCCCTGGTCAGCGTGCCGACGACGCCGGTGCCGCCGATACCCTCGGCCACGTCCAGCCCGAACTCCCGCAACTTCGCGGCGACGAAAGCGGCGGTGCGCTTCTCCTCGAAGCCGAATTCGGGATGGGCGTGGAGATCGCGCCGCCACGCCGTCATCTCGCCATGCAGTGCGTCGAGGTCGGTCATCGCAAGGCTCGCCCCTTTTCAGGCAGTCTGCAGCAGCACGTCGCCCGGCGCCATCCCCACCAGCTCCGCATAGCGGCCGGGATCCGTCGCGCCTTCCGAGTTGACGATCAGCACGCGGGAGTTCCCATCGAGGCCGAGCGCCGCGCGCATCTTCCTGTCGCCGGCGGCGCGGATCAGTCCCGCGAGCCCCGCCCCGCCGCTCTCGCCGGAAACGATCGCCGGATCGTCGCCGGAAGGTCGCGCCAGGCGGTTCATCACCGACACCGCGTCCTCCTCCTCCACCGTCATGAAGGCATCGCCGATCCGCGACAGCACGCGCCAGGCGACCAGCGAGGGCTCGTAGCATTCCAGCATCGCCATCACCGTCGGCTTGCTGTGCGCGATCGTGACCGGACGTCCGGCCCTGGCCGTCTCATAAATGCACGCTGCCCGGGCCGGTTCGACCACCGTCACCGTCGGCCGCGCCTCGCCGAGCACGATGGCGAGATGGCCGGCGACCGCCGCGGCGAAACCGCCGACGCCGGCCTGCAGGAAGACATGGGTGGGCGGTTCGGGCAGGCGCTTCAGCGCCTCGCGCACGATGATCGTGTAGCCCTGCATGACGAGGCCTGGAATGCGCTCATAGCCCGGCCAGGACGTGTCGGAGACCACCGTCCAGCCGCGCTCGGCGGCGACGCGGGCAGCTTCCCGGACCGACTGGTCGTAGTCGCCCGCGACGCGCACCATCTCGGCGCCGAAGCGGGCGATGGCCGCCACGCGCTCGTTGCTGACACCCGAATGCACGAAGATGACGGAGCGCGCGCCGACGAGGCCGGCGCCCTGCGCAACCGAGCGGCCGTGATTGCCGTCGGTGGCGCAGGCGAAGGTCATTTGCGCGGCGATCGCCTTCACCTCGGGGCTCTGGAGTTCCGCGACATCGACGGCGCGGCCGAGCCGCCTGCCGGCCTCCTCCAGCACAAGACGCATGACTGCATAGGCGCCGCCCAGCGCCTTGAAGCTGCCGAGGCCGAGGCGCTTGCCTTCATCCTTGATATGCAACGCACCGATGCCGAGTTCGCCCGCCAGCGCCGGCAAGGCATGAAGCGGCGTCTCGGCATGGTTGTCGCGCGCGGCAAGGAAGCGCTCGGCCTCCCCGGCTCCAGCGATGCCGAGTGTCGCGGCATCTTCCTCGGTCAGCGGCTGGCGGTGGTCGGGGTGGCGGTTGAGCAGGAACATGGGTTTCTCCGTCTTGACCGCTGAAATTTATTGCAGACCAACCGAGAAAGGCGCTCTGTTTTGGCGCATGAATTGCAAGTTTGTTTCGTTTGGAACGCCGTCATGTCCCTTTCGCCCGACCTCGACGCCTTCGACCGCGCCATCCTCGCCATCCTGCAGAAGGACAACGCCACGCCGCAGCGGGTCATAGGCGAAGCCGTGAACCTGTCGGCGCCGGCGGTGCAGCGGCGCATCAAGCGCATGGAGGAGACCGGCGTCATCCGCGCCAATGTCGCCCTGGTCGACCCGGCCAAGGTCGGCCACCCGATCACCATCTTCGTGGAGGTGGAGGTGGAGAGCGAGCGGGCCGAACTGATCGACGCCGCCAAACGCGGCTTCGCCGAAGTGCCGGAAGTACAGCAATGCTATTACGTGACCGGCGAGGCCGATTTCATCCTCGTCGTCACCGTGGCGACGATGGCCGACTACGAGGCGCTGACAAGGCGGCTGTTCTTCGAGAACAACAATGTCAAACGGTTCCGCACCTTCGTGGCGATGGACCGGGTGAAGGTGGGGCTGGAAGTGCCGGTGGGGTGAGGAGCCTCGCCCCTTCGTCATTCCAGGGCGAAGCAAGGAGCGAAGCGACGCGCGCAGACCCTGGAATCCATTCCGTTGCTTCGACGCGTTGCAACGGTGCAGAACTCAACTACCAGCGGCTGCCTCGAGACGAAGTTGAGAGGGCCTGCAAACTCACCCGTGCCCCTCACCGCCCCAGCCACCGCGCATAAATCTCCCCGACAATACCGCGGCGGAAGATCAGCACGCAGATCATGAAGATGAGGCCGGTGGCGATCGTCACCGGGAAGCCGGACGTGGCCAGCGTGTTCTCCAGCCCGACCACCAGCCCCGCCCCCACTGCCGGGCCGGCCATGGTGCCAATGCCGCCGAGCAGCGTCATCAGGATCACCTCGCCCGACATCTGCCAGGTCACGTCGGTGAGCGTGGCGAACTGGAAGACGATCGCCTTGGTAGCGCCGGCAAGGCCGGCAAGGGCCGCAGACATGACGAAGGCGGCGAGCTTGTAACGGCCGACGGAATAGCCGAGCGAAATGGCGCGGCTCTCGTTCTCCCTTATCGAGCGCAGGATCATGCCGAAGGGCGAGTTGACGATCCGCCAGATGGCGAAGACGCCGATGAGGAAGACCGCCAGCACGAAGAAATACATGTTCATGGTGACGTTGAGGTCGACCACTCCGAAGAGCGTTCCGCGCGCAACGCCCTGGATGCCGTCCTCGCCCTCGGTGAAGGGCGCCTGGACGCAGAAGAAATAGAACATCTGCGCCAGCGCCAAGGTGATCATCGAGAAATAGATGCCCTGGCGGCGGATGGCGAGGAAACCCATGACGAGGCCAAGGCCCGCGGCGCCAGCGGTGCCGAGCAGGATGGCGGCCTCCGGCGGCCAGCCCCAGGCTTTCACCGCATAGGCGCAGAAATAGGCCGCGCCGCCGAAGAAGGCGGCATGGCCAAAGGAAAGCAGCCCGGTGTAGCCGAGGAGAAGGTTGAAGGCGCAGGCAAACAGCGCGAAGCACAGCATCTTCATGACGAAGATCGGGTAGACGACGAAGGGCGCCGCGATCAGCGCCACGATGCCCAGGCCGACCAGGACCCTTTCCAGCCTGACGGAGGCCGCGGCGCGTTCCTCGTGAAGGGTAAGATCGCTCATCTCAGGCGTCCCTTCCGAACAGGCCGGCGGGCCGAAGCAAAAGCACGATCGCCATGATGACGAAGACGACGAGGTTCGAGGCCTCCGGATAGAAAACCTTGGTCAGGCCCTCGGCGAGACCGAGCATGTAGCCGGTGACGATGGCCCCCAGGATCGAGCCCATGCCGCCGATCACGACGACGGCGAAGACGACGATGATGAGGTCCGAGCCCATCAGCGGGCTGACCTGGTAGACGGGTGCCGCGAGGATGCCGGCGAGCCCCGCAAGGGCGGCGCCCAGCCCGTAGGTCAGCGTGAGCAGCAGCGGCACGTTGACGCCGAAGGCCTGCACCAGCTCGGCATTCTCGGTCGCGGCGCGCAGGTATGAGCCGAGCCTTGTCTTCTCGATCAGGAGCCATGTGCCGATGCAGACGATGAGCGAGGCGACAACCACCCAGCCGCGATAGTTGGGCAGGAACATGAAGCCGAGATTGGTGCCGCCGGCAAGCAGCGCCGGCACGGCGTAGGGATTGCCCGAGACGCCGTAGTAATAGCGGAACACGCCTTCGATGACCAAGGCGAGGCCGAAGGTGAAGAGCAGGCCGTAGAGCGGATCGAGCCGGTAGAGCCTGGACAAAGCGAGACGCTCGACCACCATGCCGAACAGGCCGACGATGAGCGGCACCAGCACCAGCGCCGGCCAATAGCCGATGCCGAGATGGACCAGCAGCAGATAGCCGATGAAGGCGCCCAGCATATAGAGCGCGCCATGGGCGAAATTGATGATGCGCAGCAGGCCGAAGATGACCGCGAGGCCGAGGCTCAGCATGGCGTAGAAGGAGCCGTTGATCAGCCCGACGAGGAGTTGCCCGAGCAAGGCCTGGATTGGGATGCCGAAGATCATGGTCATGGCGCCGTCATACTCCCAGCACCTCGTGCAGCTTGTCGCTGTGGGCGGAAAGCTGGCCGACCGGAAAACCGTCCACCACCTTGCCGTGGTCCATCAGGTAGAAGCGGTCGGCGATGCGGGCGGCGAAGCGGAAATTCTGCTCGACCAGAAGGATGGTCATGCCGCGCTTCTTCAGCGTCGCCAGCAACTCGCCGATGCGCTGGACGATGACCGGCGCAAGGCCTTCCGTCGGCTCGTCGAGCAACAGCATCTCGACGCCGGTCCGCAGGATGCGGGCGATGGCCAGCATCTGCTGCTCGCCGCCCGACAGCTTCGTGCCCTGGCTGTTGCGGCGTTCCTTGAGATTGGGGAAGAGCTCGAAGATCTCGTCCACGCTCATGCCGCCCCTGGCCACGACCGGCGGCAGGATCAGGTTCTCGTCGACGGTCAGCGTGGCGAAGATGCCGCGCTCCTCCGGCACGAAGCCGAGGCCCTGATGCGCGACGCGGTGCAGCGGCAGGCCGATCAGGTCCTTGCCGTTGAAGACCACGCTTCCCGAGCGCTTGCGGATGAGACCCATGATGGCGCGCAGCGTCGTCGTCTTGCCGACGCCGTTGCGGCCGAGCAGCGTCACCGTCTCGCCGCGCAGGACATCGAGGTTGACGCCATGCAGCGCGTGGCCCTCGCCATACCAGGCGTGGAGGTCGCGCACGGCAAGCAGCGGCTCACTCATGCCCTGCCCTCTTCATGCTCGGTTCCCATATAGGCGACGCGGACGCGCTCGTCCTGGCTGACGGTGGCGTAGTCGCCGGCGGCGAGCACCTGGCCGCGCTGCATGACGGTGATCCAGTCGCAGAGGTCGGCGACGACGGTGAGGTTGTGCTCGACCATCAGCACCGCGCGGTCCCTGGCCAGCGAGCGGATGATGCCGGAGATCATGCCGACATCCTCATGCCCCATGCCGGCCATGGGCTCGTCGAGCAGTAGCACTTTCGGGTCGAGCGCCAGGGTGGTGGCGATCTCCAGCACCCGTTTCCTGCCATAGGACAGATCGCCGGCGAGACGATGCGCCACGTCGTCGAGGCCGACGATGGCGAGCAGCTCGCGCGCCCTTGGCGTGAGCCGGTCCAGCGCCGACACCGGGCGCCAGAACTGGTAGCCCAGGCCGCCCGGCCGCTGCAACGCCACGCGCACATTGTCGAGCACGGTGAGATGCGGAAAGATCGCCGAAATCTGGAAGGAACGCACCAGCCCCATGCGCGCGACCCTCGCCGGCGGCGTGCGGGTGATGTCGGCGCCGAGCAGTTCGATCCTGCCGCTGGTCGGCTGCAGGAACTTCGTCAGCAGGTTGAAGATCGTGGTCTTGCCGGCGCCGTTCGGGCCGATCAACGCGTGGATCTTGGCGTGATGGACGTCGAGGTCGACATCCCTCACCGCGACGAAGCCGGCGAAGTCGCGCCTGAGGCCGCGGGCGGAAAGCACCACCCGCGGCATAGCTTCGGCGCTGTCCGCACGGACAGCGGTGGCGGTGTCGAGCGTCACTTGGTGACGAGCGGACAGCCGCTGTCCTCGGCCTTCGTGAAGGCCTTGTCGCCCGGAATGGTCGCCAGATAGGTGTAGTAGTCCCAGTCCTTCTTCGACTCTTCCGGCTTCTTGACCTGGTAGAGATACATGTCGTGCACCATGGAGCCGTCGGCTTGCACCTTGCCGTTGGCGGTGAAGACGTCGTTGACCGGCATCTCATGCAGTTCCTTGGCCACCGCCTCGGTCTCGTCGGTGCCGGCCTTGTCGATGGCTTTCAGATACTGGGTCACCGCCGAATAGGTGCCGGCCTGGATCATGTTCGGCATGCGGTTGGTGCGCTTGAAGAAGCGCTCGGCGAAATCGCGGCTCTTGTCGTCGCGGTCCCAGTAATAGCCTTCCGTCAGCACCACGCCCTGCGCGGCCTGCAGGCCCAGCCCGTGCACTTCCGCGAGCGTGAAGAGAAGGGCCGCCAGCCGCTGGCCGCCGGCGACGATACCAAACTCGGCCGCCTGCTTGATCGAGTTCGACGTGTCGAGGCCGGCATTGGCGAGCCCGACGATCTTGGCGCCGGAGGACTGCGCCTGCAAAAGGAAGGAGGAATAGTCGGTGGAGCCGAGCGGATAGCGCACCTCGCCCAGCACCTTGCCGCCGCTGGCCTCGACGAGCTTGGCGGTCTGGTCCTTCAGCGAGTAGCCGAAGGCGTAGTCGACGGTGATGAAATACCAGCTGTCGCCGCCTTGCTTGACGAGCTCGCCGCCGGTGCCGACGGCCTGCGAATGCGTGTCATAAGCCCAATGGAACCCGTAGGGCGAGCACTGCTTGCCGGTGAGATCGGTGGAAGCGGCGCCGGTGACGATGTCGATCTTCTTCTTTTCCTTCGAAAGCCCCTGGACGGCGAGCGCCACGGACGAGGTGGTGAGTTCCATGATCGCGTCGACCTGCTCGGTGTCGTACCACTGGCGGGCGATGTTGGAGGCGATGTCCGGCTTGTTCTGGTGGTCCGCGCTGACGATCTCGATCGGCGCGCCCTGGACCTTGCCGCCGAAATCCTCGACCGCCATCTTGGCGGCTTCGACCGACCACTTGCCGCCGAAATCGGCATAGACGCCCGACTGGTCGTTCAAGATGCCGATCTTGACCTTGCCGTCGGAGATTTCGCCGGCCGCCGCCGACATCGCGGATGCCGCAAGGAGCGCGGCCGAGACGAGACAGGATGCTTTCACTGGTGGTTCCTCCCTTTGGCCAGCCACGGGAAACGCGGCGGGCTCGCAATGGTTCAACAGTTCCTTCCGGATTTTGGATTGAGCCTCGATCCCGCCTGCAATTCCTCCTCTTGCGGGATCGCGTCGCGTGCCTTGGGCGCACGGGCGCGAGCCTAGCATCACCTTTCGCGGGTCTGGAATGCTATTTTCGTAGCATGGCGCAGGGTCACGTCAGCGTGATCTTCCGGCAACCTCGACCGGGGCCAAGCACCGCCTCCACCTCTCCTCCGCCCATGTTGCCGTCGAGGGATTGCGATCTTCATCCTCGCCTCCTTCGGATACGGTGGATGACCGCTCACCACGGTAGCCGCTTGCCGTCGCGAAAAAAGCCGCCGGTCGGGCCGCCGTCCGGCAAGGTCGCGGCCCAGACGATGCGCCCCACGGGAGCCAGCTTCTCGCCAGACACAATCCAGAAACAAGATTCAACAGTCCAGAAAAACTCGCGAAAAGACCGGCTGTCATAAACGGCGCCGGAGCAGCCGGACGATTGCGGCGCGCGACAACAGACATCGATCTCAAACCAAGGATTGCCGATTATGAAAAAGACCATTCTTTCCGCACTCGGCCTGGCCGTCGCGCTCGCTTTCGCGGTGCCGGCGCTCGGCACCACCGAAGCCAATGCCGCGACCATGACGACCACCGCGGCGAAGCCCGCCACCAAGATCGTGCATCACAAGAAGCACAAGAAGCATCACGTGGCGAAGCACCACAAGCACCACGTCAAGAAGCATCACGTGAAGAAGCGCACCCACAAGAAGCACGGCATGAAGCACGCCGCATAAGGCGCGCAGCCCTTGCTTTTCAGCAATTCCATTCCCGGAATTGCGCCAATGACTTCATGACCGGATGATCCCCGACCGCTTCGACAGGGGTCCGGGATCATCGCTTCCGGAAAACGCCGTCCCTCAAGGGCGGCGTTTTTGCTTTTCCGCGATCATGTCCGACGACGCGGCGGTTCGCTTCCGGACGACGGCCTACTTCTTCTTCTGCGGATGGATCGTCTCGCCGCGCTTCAGCATCGCCACCAGATCGGCGATCTTCTTCTTGCGTCCCGCCTCTGTCTTCATGGCGTGGGTGCGGAAGGCGAGCGCGAAGCGGTTCCGCGCCGAGAGCTTTTCCAGCATCGCCTTTGCCTTCGGTTCGGCATCGATCGCGGCCTGCAGGTCGGGCGGAATGGTCATTTCCTTCGAGCCGGCATAGGCGCGGTTCCAGCGGCCATCGGCCCTGGCGGCCTCGACCTCGCGCAAGCCATGGCCGGTCATGCGGCCCGCCTCGATCAGGCGTGCGACATTGTCGATGTTGATCCTGCTCCAGATGCTCTTCTTGCCGCGCGGCGTGTAACGCTGCAGGAAGCTCGTACCGTCGAGCGACTTGCGTACCGCGTCGATCCAGCCGAAGCAGAGCACGACGTCGATCGCCTCCTTCGGCGTGATCGAGGCCAGTCCCGATCCGACCTTGTGAACCTTGATCCAGACCTCGCTTTCAGAGGCATGGTTGTCGGCCAGCCATGCGTAAAAACTGTCGGCATCGGGGAATTCGCGCACCTTGTCCGGATCGACCTTGATCGGCGCCATTATCACCTCGTCATTTCATCGTATGCCAGTGTGGACGATTCCGCGGCGGTTGTACCGATTGCTGGCGCCGGTTCCTGCCAGCGGGCGGCACCACCGCCATCGGCGTCTCCGATATCGCTATCGGTTTCTTCCGTTTCCACCACGCGCGCCAAGCTGCCACATCAGCGTCCATGCAATGGAAAGGCATGGACATGGACAAGCAGAAAATCCTGATCGTCGGCGGCAGTTCGGGCATGGGGCTGGCGCTCGCCGGGCGATGTCTCGAGGAAGGCGCGCACGTCGTCATCGCCGGGCGCGGCGAGGCGAAGCTGAGCGCGGCGCGCGCGGAACTCGGCAACCCCGCAAGTCTCGAAACGGCGGTGGCCAATGTAAGCCGCGAGGACGAGGTCGCGGCGCTGTTTCAGCGTATCGGCCCGATCGACCATATCGTCAGCACGGCCGCCGATATCGAAGGCGCCTACCGGCTGCTGCCCGATATCGAGCTTTCTGCCGCGCAAAAGGTGGTGGACAGCAAATTCTACGGGCCGCTGCTGCTCGCCAAGCACGGCGCGCCGAAGCTGGCGCCGACCGGCTCGATCACCTTCGTCTCCGGCATCGCCGCCTACCGGCCGGCGTCGCGCGGCTCGGTGGTTGCCGCCGTCAACGCGGCATTGGAAGGGCTGGTGCGGGCGCTGGCCGTGGAGCTCGCGCCGATCCGCGTCAACGCCGTGTCGCCGGGCTGGGTCGACACGCCGATCTGGGAATTCGTCGCCGGCGAGAAAAAGGACGCCACGCTTGCCGCCATGGCGAAACGCCTGCCGGTCGGACGGGTCGGAAGGCCGCGGGACATTGCCGACGCAATCCGATTCCTGATCGGCAATGGCTTCACGACGGGAGAGACGCTGCATGTCGAGGGTGGGCACCGGCTGGTCTGACCGGCGCGAAGTTCCCGCCGATATCCGCGAGCAACTGCTTCAGCGCCGGCGCCTGGACGCGGCGGCGGCGCCAGATCATCACGATGTCGGCCGAGCGGACCGGGCCCGGCCAGGCAAGCTCGGCCACCTCGCCGCGATCGATCGCGGCGGCGACCGCCAGCCGCGGCACAAGGCCGAAGCCGGCGCCGGCCGCCACCAGTCCGGCAATCGCGTCTATGCTGCCGGCTTCGGCGGCCAGCCTTGGCTTGCCGAGGCCCGCCTCCGCGAACACCCTGTCGACCAGGGCGCGGTAGACGCAGCCGGTCTCGGTGGCGACGAAATGCTGTTCGGCAAGCGTCGCCAGATCGACATCCGCCCGGTTGTCGCCGGGCGGCGCGATCAGCGCCAGCGGCTCGACCGCAACGACGCGCCTGGCAAGGCGCTGGTCAGGCGCGCCGGCATCCGCATCGGCCTCGGGCGGCCGCTCGAAGCAGAAGGCGACGTCGATCCCGCCCTCGCCCAGCCTGCGCAGCAACTCGCCGCTTCCCGCTATCCTGAGCCTGATGTCGATGCCGGGATGGGCGGCGCGGAAACCGGCGAGCCAGCCGGCAAGCCTGACGGAAGCGATCGTCTCCAGCGCGCCGATCACGAGGGCGCCGGACATGCCGGACCTGGAGGCATCGACGGCGGCGCGCGCGTCGTCGGCGAGCGCCAGCAGGTCCTCGGCATAGGGTTTCAGCGCCTCGCCCGCCGGCGTCAGGGCGAGCCCCTGCCGCGAGCGGGTGAAGAGGCTGGCGCCAAGCTCGGTCTCCAGCGCCTGGATCTGGTCGCTGACGCTCGACTGGGCGAGATTGACCTCCCGCGCCGCGCGCGTGACGTTGCCCGTCCGCGCGACCGCCAGAAAGGTCTTCAACAGCCTGGGATGCATCGGCGCGCCGGAACTACTGCAGTTGCGGCTTCTTCAGGAAGGAATTGCGGTCGGCGGATTTGACGCGCAGCCAGGTCTCGCGGCCGTCGCGCACCACGCGCAGCGGAATTTCCGAACCGGCCGGGTTCTGCCAGAGTTTGCGATAGAAATCGGCAAGGCCGTCGACCTCGCCGTCGCGCACATCGGAGATGATGTCGCCCTGGCGCAGGCCCGCCTTGGCGGCGGGGCCGCCTTCGGCGACGCTCATCACCACCACCATGCCGTTCGACTCGGCCGAGAAGGCGCCGAGCCACGGACGCGGCGCCTTGGCCGCCTGGCCGCGCTTGACGAGGTCGTCGAGGATCGGCGTCAAAAGGTCGATCGGCACGACCATGTTGATGTCGGCCACCTCACCGGCGCGGCTCATCTGCAGGCGCAGCGAGCCGATGCCGAGCAGCTTGCCGTCGCGGTTGAACAGCGCGGCCCCGCCCCAGGACGGATGCGCGGGCGTGATGAAGATAGCCTCGTCGATCAGATATTCCCAATAGCCGGCGAATTCCTGCTTGGTGACGATGTGGGCGTCGACCTGCTGGCCGATGCCGTCGGCGAGCGTCACCGCGTCGCCTATATCGGCCTTCCTGGCATCGCCGAACTGGACCGCCGGAAGATTGAGCGGCGACAGCGCCTGCACCAGGCCGAAGCCGGTCTCCTGGTCATAGGCCAGCGCATGCGCGGCAACCACGCGGCCGTCCTGGTCGGTCAGCCACACTTCCTCGGCCTCGGTGATCAGATAGCCTATGGTCAGCACCAGGCCATTGTCGCGGATCACCACGCCGCTGCCCTCGCGGCGCGTGCCCAGCGCATTGGCGGTGAAGGCGTCGTCCGGAACCGTGGCGCGCACGGCAACGACGGAGCGCGAAATTTTCCCGATGGTCATCTATCCGTCCTGCATTGCGGGTCTTTGTCTATAAGTATGGCCGAAGGGGCGCGGCGCAAGAGCGGATTTGCCGCGTGGCGGCTGGCCCAAGCACTAGTTCAACGAAGATTGAACTTTTTTGTTTGACGCGCGCGCAACCGTACCTAAGTCTATCGGCATCAGTGGCAGACGTCCCACCCCTTCAGGAAACACAAGGCCTCCAACATGGACGAATACATCCCGCCGAAAGTCTGGACCTGGAACAAGCCCAGTGGCGGCCAGTTCGCCTCGATCAACCGGCCGATCGCGGGCCCGACGCATGACAAGGAGCTGCCGGTCGGCAAGCATCCGCTGCAGCTCTATTCGCTGGCCACGCCCAACGGCCAGAAAGTGACGATCATGCTGGAGGAGCTTCTGGCGCTCGGTCACAAGGGCGCCGAATACGATGCCTGGCTGATCAAGATCGGCGACGGCGACCAGTTCGGTAGCGGCTTCGTCAAGGTCAACCCGAACTCGAAGATCCCGGCGCTGATGGACTACAGCGAGCCGAAGCCGGTGCGCGTGTTCGAATCCGGCTCGATCCTGACCTATCTCGCCGAGAAATTCGGCGCATTCCTGCCGACCGAGCGCGCGGCGCGCGCGGAAACCTTCTCGTGGCTCTTCTGGCAGATGGGCTCCGCGCCCTATCTCGGCGGCGGCTTCGGCCATTTCTACGCCTATGCGCCGCACAAGATCGAATATGCGATCGACCGCTTCGCAATGGAGACCAAGCGGCAGATGGACGTGCTCGACCGCAGGCTGGCGGAGAGCGAATATCTCGCGGGCCCCGACTACACGATCGCCGACATTGCGGTGTGGCCCTGGTACGGCGGGCTCGCCAAGGGCCGCAGCTACAACGACGCCGCGCAGTTCCTCTCGGTGCATGAATACAAGAACGTGCAGCGCTGGGCCGACGCGATCGACGCGAGGCCTGCGGTAAGCCGC
>JAFKFE010000028.1 GCA_017308345.1 Alphaproteobacteria bacterium
TGCCTTCGACGGTGATGGCGAAGGTGCCGTTCTCGGTCCTGCCGATGAAGCCCTTCGCCTTGAGATACCACAAGTGAAATTCCAGGTGCTCGCGCGGGCAGCCAGACAGGCGTTCGAGCTCGTCGTCGCCAATGCCGGGATTGTTGACGTCCCGCCGGCGCCGCACATAGAGAAGCGTGAGCAGACTGGCCTGGATGACGGCATCCCTCTCCATGGCGCCACCGTTGCGCGCGCCCTCCGTGAGTTCGTGGCGAAGGCCCAGATGCTCGCGGTAAAGGATGTCGTACTGAGCCCGCTTGACCGGATCCCGCAACGTATTGTGGGCCTCGACGATCTCGCTGAAGCGCGATTCATTGCCGGTTTCCCGGTTATCGGGATGGTAACGCATGGCAAAATAGCGGAAAATCCGCTCGATTGTCTCAGAATTGGCGTTCGGGCTTATTTCCAGAAGTTCGTAGTAGTCAATGAACATGTAATCGTGCTTCCGAAATTACGGAAACCACTCCCCCAAGCGCAAGCATTGCCCAAATGTTGCGTGCATGCAAGCGCGAGGCAGGCCTGGCGCCGGTCATGCGAAAAGCCGGGGCGATCAAGTCTGGAGAACCTTATCGGATCGATCCGCTATTGCGGCGAAATAAACTCCGGCTACATTGGCTCACTTCGAAATTCAGGTGGCAACCTGGATGGGAGCCGACCTCAAGCCCGGCTCCCTTTTTTGGCTCGCTTCGAAAGAAGCGAGCCATTTTTTTGCGAAGCCCGCCGGCCCTAACCACCCGGCTTTCGCCCGAAAGTCGCGCCGACCTAAGTGTGTGATGGCTAATATCTGTTTCGGCATATAGACTTGAGTCGGGTTTACAGAGGCATTGGGAGGACAAGCGGAATGCCACGGGTATCGGAGCTCTTCTTCAGGACGGCCATCATCTTTTTCCTTCTGGGCATCGCCATCGGCATCAAGATGGGCATTTCGGGCGATCACGGCGCCTTCCCGGCGCATGCGCATTTCAACCTTCTGGGCTGGGTCACCAGCGCCATCTTCGGCGGCTACTACGCGCTCAATCCGGCCAAGGCCGAGAAGCGTCTCGCCATGGTCCACTACGGTCTCTACACGCTTGGCCTTGTGGTGATGCTGCCGCCGCTTTACCTGAAATACGCCTATGGAATGGATGCGGTCGAGCCGATCCTCGGCATTGGTTCGCTGGTCGTCGCCGCCGGCGTCCTGGTCTTTGCCTTCATGGTGTTCTCGCCCGCGCAGCCGGTGCGCTCGCCCGCGTCCGCAACGGCGCGCTGACATGGATGTCGCTCACGGCCGGGCTGCCTCGCGCCGCCCGGCTCATCCTGGCGCGCCGGGGTGTGTTCCATGCCTCGTCGGTCATGGGCTCGGGGCATGATGCCGAAAGGCGTGAAGCGGTTTTCGGGCGACGGATTCAGATTTCGGGTCGGCCAGGCCTGAAATCGTCCGGCTTCAGGGCAACCGTGGAAACAGCCGCGACAGCAGCGCCTGGATGATGCCGTCCCGCTCGAACGGGCCCGGCAATTTGGCGGGCGACGCCGAACCGTCGCTCGACTTGGCCTCGTCGATCGCGCGGGTCTCGCCGTGCACGAGCCACAGCACCACCGCGAAGTAACCCGCCTGCAGGACGACAGCGGCAAGGACCGTCCAGCCCAATGCCGCCCAAATCGATCCGGTGGACGCGAATGTCCAGCCGAGGATCACCAGAAGCGTTGCCGCCATTCCCACAAGAAACCGTGGAAAATACATTTGCCCAACCGAGCGTCGCGACCATGTCCAGCCGTCGACGATCTCGCCCATGTCTCTACCCGATATGACCCATGCACCTTTTCCGAGTGGACCGCAAGCTTGAACAATCTGCCGGCGGCCCGGTCGCACTTTCGTCCGGTCCGGAAGGGACCACGGATGCAGGACTTCCGTGTGGGAACACGGCGTTGCGCCGGATCGTCTCGAGGCGCCGGCATCCAAGAGACGCGTCTCGCCCGCATGCTGGCGCGGATCGCGGCGGCGTCCTCGCCATGGCCGGATCTCGCGAAGCCTTGCCGGATCTCGCCAAAAGGCCCGCGCACGAACGGGCCTTTCTCGTCATGCTGCCCGGCCCGCCGCCGGCGCGGCGGCCGTTGACCAGTATTAATTCGTTACCATCCGCTAATGGAACCTTCGTTCCGACGTCGCGTTAGCGAATCTGTGTTCGCGATCTGCCTCATGGAGAACACAAGCATGCGCAGGATGCGGATTCGGGCGGCGGCGAAACAGATGCGGGTTGGGGGAGGAGACTAACCGACATGTCGAAACGAGAAATCGGAACATCCCGTTCGCTCGGGATGCGGGTCGCCGATCTGAAAGCCAGGATGCTGGATGCCCGGATAACCGAGCATGAGATGAAGACCTTCGAGAAGGTCGCGGCCATCATGGGAGGCGGCGAGGGCTCCCTACGCATCGACGCGGACGACCTGATCGCCGCGTCCTTCGTCACCGAGGCGCTCGGCGAAACGACGCAGACCTGACAGCGGACTTCCCGTCATCCGATGCCGAGCGGCCGCCGACTGAATTGGACGGCGCTGGACGGTGTGGCGCGAGCGCCACATTAGCGGCGGCAAAGCTCGCGCTCACATGCCGGTCGGTTGACGGCGTCCGCGGCGCCGGGCAAACATCCGCCACCGATATGCAAGGGGCGGACAAGATGAAGAAGACTTACGAAAGACCGGTGCTGACCAAGCGCGAGAAGCTTTCCTCGGTGACCGCCGCTATTCCTCTGTCGCAGCAGAGCTGATCTCGGCCTGATCACGGCGGATTGCCCGCCAGGCCCAGCGAACGCGGTTTATCGCGTGGTTCGATCTGCGGACCTCGCTGGGTCGCGCCTTATCCTTGCTTCGCGCAACACCGCGACCGGATCGGCCCCGGTCCAGTGGATTCCCGCCTTCTTCGCAAAGGCCAGGAACGCCTGGCGCGCCTTGTCGAGATCGATCTCTCCGGCCCGCGCCGCCTCGCAGGCGCGCAGCGCCGTCGTGTGGCCCTCGCCCCGCGAGGCCGGCGGCCATTCCTTGAGGAAATTCTGCATCGCGGTGAGCGAGGCGATCTCGCGCTTGAAGCCGGCGCCGACGGCGATCGCCACGGGGGCGCGAAGTTCGATGTCGCTTCTGATGGTACCTTCTTGCATGACGGCGGCGCCCTTTGGATTTCAAAGTGTTGGGGGACTTTCAATCACCGCGCCGGGGACGTTTGCCCCGGGAGCTCAACTATTCGACCTGCCGATGTTTCCGCCCCGGCGGAGGCAGGGCGGAGCTCGCCAATACGCGATCCGAAGGATCGTCGTGAATACGCGATCCGAAGGATCGTCGTGACGCAAAGGAGAGAAACGATGAAAACCACTCTCATTCCAGCTGTCGCCGGCCTGGCTCTGATGGCCGGCATCGGCATCGCGGCCGCGGACGAGGTTATCGTCACCCCCGAGCAGCAGACCGTGGTCAAGGAATATGTCCACAAGCATCCGATCGCTTCTGTCAACCTGCTCGGCCTCGAGCTCGGCGTCGGCTCGACCGTGCCCGACACCGTCGAACTGCAGCAGGTGCCGGATGTGCAGTATCGCTATGCGGTCGTCAACGACCACACAGTGCTGATCGATCCCGGCACGCGCCGCGTTATCCAGGTGATCCAGTAACACCTGGTTCCGGCGAGCCCGGTCCTCCCGCCGAAACATCGGGGAAGGACCGGGCCCTTCTCGCATCGAGGCACAAGGCTTAGAATAGGAAGCGGTTTGGGAGGCAACGAAGCAAGGAGTCGTTGCCATGCATCATCCACATGTCGAATCACCTGACATCGCGCGCCAGGTCGACAGGTTGCTGGCCGAGCGCGGCGATGGGCTGCTGTCGATCAGGCAGGCGGTGGCGTTGCTGCGCGAACGGACCGGAACCGACCGTTCCGACGCCGACCTGACCGGACTGATCGTCAAGAAGGCCGCGCATCTCGGCATTACCGTGCTCTCCGAGGGTCGCTGAGGCGCTGATCTTGCCTCAAGCCGAGGGACAGCCCCTTGCCTCAAGAAGCGTTTGTGCGCCGCATCAATACCCAAGACGCCGCGCGAAAATTCCGCTACTGTTCGCGCTGGGGAACCCGTCCCAACCTTAGGAGGCGACAGTGACGGACGACAGGCACGAACGCATTCGCCAGCGCGCGCACGAGATCTGGGAGCAGGCCGGCCGGCCCGAGGGCGCGCATATGGAGCATTGGGACCGGGCGACGGCCGAGATCGACGCGGCTGCCAAGCCAAAGGCCAACGGTCCGAAGAAGGCCGCCGCCGCTAAAGTCGAAAAGCCGAAAGCAGCCAAGGCGGAAAAGCCCGCCAAGGCCCCGGCCAAGGCAAAGGTGGCCAAGCCGAAAGCCAAGGCCTGATCCGCGGCGGCCGGCTGGCCGGCACGCTCGGCATCGCCTTCGCCGGCAGCCAGGTCGGCGGCAATGCGGGGCTGCAGTTCAGCTGGTAGGCGGGAGGGCGGCGCGTCACCGGGCCGCTAGAGCGTTTCACCGAAACGGCAAACCGCTCTATTCCCTTGTTTTTACGCAATTCCGGACGGAAAACCGCTCACACTTTTCCTGGAATTGCTCTAGCGCCCTCCTTGCTTCCTGGCGTATTGCGCGACGGCGCAGAGCAGGGCAAGCGCCGCCGTATCGCAGGCCGTTCGCGACGGCGACGGTCCCCTGGCGAAAAGGACCGCGTCCGCGACCGGGATCGTCAGTCCGTGCTTTCTTGCAAATGAGGTGACTTCGTAGGGCTGGTCGTCGGGCAGTGCGCCGACGTCGATCTGCGGTTGCATCAAACATGTTCCTCCCTGCTATGCGTCTATCCCCTCCTTTATCCGAGAGGAATTAACGCCCGGCCGCCCACC
>JAFKFE010000029.1 GCA_017308345.1 Alphaproteobacteria bacterium
GGTGATGGGCGCCGCGCGCGGCGTGCTGCGGAAGGCGGCCGACACGCGCGAGACCGAGGCCAACGGCGTCACCGATAATCCGCTGATCTTCGCCGAGGACGACACCGCGCTTTCGGGCGGCAATTTTCACGCCGAGCCGGTTGCCTTCGCCGCCGACATGATCGCGCTTACCGTCTGCGAGATCGGCTCGCTGTCGGAGCGGCGCATCGCCATGCTGGTCGACCCGGCGCTGTCGGGCATGCCGGCCTTCCTCACGCCGAAGCCCGGCCTGAATTCGGGCTTCATGATACCGCAGGTGACGGCCGCGGCGCTGGTCTCGGAGAACAAGCAGAAAGCCTATCCGGCGAGCGTCGATTCCATTCCGACCTCGGCCAACCAGGAAGACCATGTCTCGATGGCGGCGCATGGCGCGCGCCGGTTGCTGGGGATGATCGAGAATGCGACCGCCGTCGTCGGCATCGAATTGCTGGCTGCGGCGCAAGGCTGCGATTTCCAGGCGTGGCTCGCTTCCAGCGAAGCGCTGGAAGCGGTGCGCAAGCTGGTCCGCGCGGAAGTGCCGTATCTGGACAATGACCGGCATTTCCATCCCGACATGGAAAAGGCGATCGCCATGGTGCGCAGCGGCGCCGTGGTGAACGCTGCGGGCGCCGTGGCGTTGCCGGGTATTGCGGGAGCGGCATGATGGCCACGCCTTCCTGGCTCACCGTCACCCAGGGCACAGCGCCGCTCCTGGTTTCGATCCCGCACACCGGCATCGATCTTGCCGGCCTCGACGGCCGGCTGGTCTCGACCTGGCTCGGCCAGCGCGACTGCGACTGGTGGATCGACAGGCTCTATGATTTCGCCGCCGACCTTGGCGCGACCGTCGTGCACACCGCCATCTCGCGCACCGTCATCGACGTCAACCGCGATCCGTCCGGCGTCTCGCTCTATCCCGGTCAGGCGACCACGACGCTCTGCCCGACGGAAACCTTCGACGGCGATCCGCTCTACAATATGGGCGACGAACCTACCCCGTCCGAGATCGACCAGCGCCGCGAGACCTATTTTGCGCCTTACCATGCCGCCTTGCAGGCCGAGATCGACCGGCTGCGCGGCATGCACGAGAACATCGTGCTCTACGACTGCCATTCGATCCGCTCGGTGCTGCCGCGCCTGTTCGAGGGCACGCTCCCGGTCTTCAATCTCGGCACCAATGACGGCAGGAGCACCGATCCGTCGTTGCAGGAGAGGGTGGCCGCCATTCTCGCCGAGACCGGCGAGACCTGGGTGGTCAACGGTCGCTTCAAGGGCGGCTGGATCACTCGCAGCTTCGGCCAGCCGCAAAACGGCGTCCACGCGCTGCAGATGGAACTTTCCAATCGCGGCTATATGCGTGAGCCGGACGAGAAGGGCGCGCCGGAAAACTGGCCGACGCCCTACGATCCAAGTTATGCCGCGCCGATCCGCGCCACGCTGAAAACCATCCTCGAAACCGCCATTGAATGGACTGGGCGCTGACGCGCCGCCTTATTGGAAAGGGACAATGATGAACGATCCCCGCCACAACATCCGCGAAGTGCGCAGCCCTCGTGGCGACAAGCTCAACGCCCGCTACTGGACGACCGAGGCGCCGCTGCGCATGCTGATGAACAACCTCGATCCCGAAGTTGCCGAGAATCCGAACGAGCTTGTCGTCTATGGCGGCATCGGCCGGGCCGCGCGCACCTGGAACGATTTCGACCGCATCGTCGCTTCGCTGAAGACGCTCGGCGAGGACGAGACGCTGCTGGTCCAGTCCGGCAAGCCGGTCGGCGTCTTCAAGACCCACTCCAACGCCCCGCGCGTGTTGATCGCCAACTCCAACATCGTGCCGCACTGGGCCACCTGGGAAAAGTTCAACGAGCTCGATAGGAAGGGCCTGATGATGTACGGCCAGATGACGGCCGGCTCCTGGATCTATATCGGCACGCAAGGCATCGTGCAGGGTACCTACGAGACTTTCGTCGAGGCCGGCCGCCAGCATTACAATGGCGACCTCAAGGGTAAGTGGATACTGACCGGCGGCCTCGGCGGCATGGGCGGCGCCCAGCCTCTGGCGGCCGTCATGGCCGGCGCTTCCTGCCTTGCCATCGAATGCAATCCGGACTCGATCGATTTCCGCCTGCGCACCCGCTATCTCGACGAGAAGGCCGAGACGCTCGACGAGGCGATGGAAATGATCGAGCGCTGGACCAAGGCCGGCGAGGCGAAGTCGGTCGGCCTGCTCGGCAACGCGGCCGAGATCGTGCCGGAGATGTTCAGGCGCGGCATCCGCCCAGACATCCTGACCGACCAGACCTCGGCGCACGACCCCATCAACGGCTACCTGCCGAAGGGCTGGACCATGGCCGAATGGCGCGAGAAGCGCGCGTCCGATCCGAAGGCGGTGGAGAAGGCGGCGCGTGCGTCGATGCGCGAACATGTCGAGGCGATGGTGGCGTTCTGGAACGCCGGCGTGCCGACGCTCGACTATGGCAACAACATCCGCCAGGTCGCCAAGGACGAAGGTTTCGAGAACGCCTTCGCCTTCCCGGGCTTCGTGCCGGCCTATATCCGGCCGCTGTTCTGCCGCGGCATCGGTCCGTTCCGCTGGGCCGCGCTGTCAGGCGATCCGGAGGATATCCACAAGACCGACGCCAAGGTGCGCGAGCTGACTCCCGGCAACACGCATCTGCACAATTGGCTGGACATGGCGCGCGAGCGCATCTCCTTCCAGGGCCTGCCGGCGCGCATCTGCTGGGTCGGCCTCGGCGATCGCCACCGGCTCGGCCTCGCCTTCAACGAGATGGTGGCCAAAGGCGAGCTCAAGGCGCCGGTCGTCATTGGCCGCGACCATCTGGATTCAGGCTCCGTCGCCTCGCCGAACCGCGAGACAGAGGCGATGAAGGACGGCTCCGACGCCATTTCCGACTGGCCGCTGCTCAACGCGCTGCTCAACACCGCGTCGGGCGCCACTTGGGTGTCGCTGCACCATGGCGGCGGCGTCGGCATGGGCTTCTCGCAGCATGCCGGCATGGTCATCGTCGCCGACGGCACGGCGGAAGCCGCCAAGCGCCTGGAGCGCGTGCTGTGGAACGACCCGGCGACCGGCGTGATGCGCCATGCCGATGCCGGCTACGACATCGCCATCCAGTGCGCGAAGGAGCACCAGCTCAACCTGCCGGGCATCCTGGGCTAGAGCATGATG
>JAFKFE010000030.1:0-3199 GCA_017308345.1 Alphaproteobacteria bacterium
GCCGTCTTGAGGCTGACGTCGTTCACCTGCAGGGCGACGAAACTCGATCCGTCGAGCGTCAGCCGCGCCGCGCCGACGGTGACGTCGACATCGACGCCGGCCAGTTCCTCGATCGCGGCCTCCGCCTCGGCCCGGAGCCGTTCCGTGCCGATGCCCGAGGCGCCGAGCACATAAACGCCCGCCGCCGCCAGGAGCACCAGCGCGCAGAGCCCGGCAAATACCCGGCCGAGAATGCGGAACCGCCGCCGCACGGCTGCCCGGCCGAGCGGCGGCACGCTGCACGCGGACGGGAGCTTCGCCAGGTCGGTGATCTCGTCACGCCTGAACCTGATCTTCTCGTGCCGCGGTTCTTCCTGATCCACGCAATCTTCCGTTGTGACGAACTCGTCGTGGACGAATCCCCGCTTCACGTTATATCGATGCTTTCCCGCGCGTAACCGCAAACAAGGGCACCGATATGGCTGATCTCGACGCAGGCGACGCAGCACCGCAGTTCGATCTTCCGCGCGACGGCGGCGGGTCCCTCAGCCTCGCCGCGTTCCGGGGCAAGCCCGTTGTACTCTACTTTTATCCGCAGGACGACACCACAGGTTGCACCAACGAGGCGATCGACTTCTCGCAATTGAAGCCGGAATTCGAGAAGGCCGGCGCCGCGGTGATCGGGCTGTCGCCCGATAGCGTGAAGAAACACGACAAATTCAAGGCGAAGCACTCTCTCTCCATCGATCTCGTCGCCGACGAGGAGCGCAAGGTGATCGAGGCCTATCATTTGTGGGTCGAGAAGACGATGTACGGGCGCAAATATATGGGCGTCGAGCGCGCAACCTTCCTGATCGACAAGGATGGTCGCATCGCCCGCGTCTGGCGCAAGGTTCGCGTCAAGGGCCACGCCGAGGAGGTGCTCGAGGCCGTGCGCGCGCTCTGACGCGCCGAAGCCGCCTCGCCACAACCCGGCACCCGCGACACGGGTACGGGATGCGCCGGATCGCGTCCGGCAAAACTTTGTTAACCCTAATAATGTGTAATCAGGCTCGTCGTTGGTCCCGTAACGAAAGCTTGGTCCCCGTGAAACCAACCGGTCAGTCAGCTGTCTTCGGCAGGCGCAAGGAACCGCACACGGTCATCATCGCCCGGGGCAACGAGATAAGGCATTTCACCATCCGCCCCTGGCTCGCCGCCTTCATCGGCTCGGCCCTGGCGGCGATCGCCATCGGCTACCTGCTCGCCACCTCCTATCTGGTGCTGCGCGACGACCTGATCGGCGCCACCGCGGCGAGGCAGGCGCGCATGCAGCAGGCCTATGAGGACCGCATCTCGGCCCTTCGCGCCCAGGTCGACCGCATCACCAGCCGCCAGCTTCTCGACCAGCAATTGATGGAAACCAAGGTCAGCGAGCTGCTGGCCAGGCAGACCCAGCTCAGCGAGCGCCACGGGCGGCTTGGCCCGATCCTCGAACGCGCCGAGAACGAGGTCGGCGACGTGCCCGCGGCAACCCCCAAGCCGGACGGAAATCCGGAGATCACGGGCAGCCTTTCGCAGGCGCCGACCTATTCCGTCGCATCCTTGAGCGCCGGCGACACAAGGCCCTTCTCGCTCTGGTCGACGAGGTCCGATCCGCTCGACGGCGAAACGGCCGCCGATCGAGCCGACAAGCTGTTCGTCTCGATCAACGCGTCGCTGAAAGCGATCGAGAATCAGCAGCTTTCGCGCATTACCACGCTTGCCGACAGCGCCTACAAGAATGCGGATGCCATCGCGCAGGCGCTGGAAGCGGCGGGCCTGCCGGTCGACAGCGAACTCGGCAAGAGCGATGTCGGCGGTCCGCTGGTTCCGCTTGACCCCTCGATGGTTTTCGACAGCAAGGTCAAGGAGCTGGACGAAGCGCTCGATACGCTCGACGAGGTCAAGAAGGAAGCGCGCAAGCTGCCGCTCACAAACCCTGCCCCTGGCCACACGGTGACCAGTCCGTTCGGTGTGCGAACCGACCCGCTCCTTGGCACCGCCGCCCTGCACACGGGCATGGATTTCAGGGCGCCGATCGGCATGCCGGCCAAGGTCACCGCCGCCGGTGTCGTCACCAGGGCTGGCTGGGCCGGCGGCTATGGCCGCATGGTCGAGGTCGACCATGGCAACGGCTTTGCGACGCGCTACGGGCATCTGAGCGAGATCGATGTGAGTGTCGGCCAGAAGCTTGCCGCCGGCGACGTCATCGGCAAGACCGGCAGCAGCGGCCGCTCGACCGGTCCGCATCTTCACTACGAGGTGCGCCACGACGGCGAGGCGGTCGACCCGCTGCGTTTCCTCACCGTCGGCAAGAAGGTCGCGCAATACCTTTGACCGGCTGATCCAACACCGGCCCCTCCCGGCCTTTCACCCTGCGATTTCATTTGCGCCGGGATCAGCCTGTTGGCGGTTCTCGCCAAAGCTTTCCTCGACACGGGTAAGTTGGGACGGACCGCGCGCCGAGGACCAAGGCATTCATCGCGCATTTAACAGCTTCGCTGTAGGGTGTGGGGCGAAATCAAAATGGGAGACGAGTCGTGTCAAAAAAACCTTTCCTGGTCCGGATGGCGCTGGCGGTCATCTGCCTCGTCGGCTTGGCCGCAACGGCCACCGCCCTTTTCCCCGCCACCGCCTCGGCCCAGCGGCTGCAACGGTGCGCGGACGAAGGCGGCGTATGCCGCCTGCCCTTCCCAGCCGAGGTGGTATATGGCGCGCGGGGCCAGATGACTTCCCGCTTCTTCGACCGCCCCGCCATATCCTGCTCGAACCGCGTCTTCGGCGATCCGGCGCCTGGCCGCGACAAGGCCTGCTATATCGTAAGGCGCGGCGGCGGCCAGGATTATGGCGACAACGAAGACAATTACGGTGACGATTATGGCTCGCGCCCGAATCGGGGCGAATGGGTTGCCTGCGCCAAGGAAAAGGATTTCTGCGATTTCCGCGGCCGCAGGCTGGTCCGCTACGGCGCGCGCGGGCAATACACGCAGGGCGTCTTCAGGAACGGCCTGCGCTGCGACAACAAGACCTTTGGCGGGGATCCGGCCCCGGGCGCCCACAAACGCTGCTACGTCAGGCAGTAGCGGCCGACACCCTGCCCTCGACAAGGTGGCGGCCCTGCGAGGGCCGCTGCCGCTCTATACAGCCGGAACACGCGTCGAAGCGCGCCCGACAAGCCGAATTTCCGATTGATCCTGTC
>JAFKFE010000030.1:3219-5694 GCA_017308345.1 Alphaproteobacteria bacterium
AGTGACGGGGCTCGAACCCGCGACCTCCGGCGTGACAGGCCGGCACTCTAACCGACTGAGCTACACCCGCGCACTGACGAGCACGTGTCAGGCGTGTTCGTCGTTGGGGCGCTGGATAAGGGGTTCGTTTGCGGGTGTCAAGCGCGGCATTCAAGCTTAACAGCAAACAGGAGAAGGTTTTTTGACAGCGGCGCTGGAGCTGGGGAAATCCGCGCCACGGGTGGGCGCGTCGTCTGTTCATTTGGCCTTGCGAATGCGGCCCTAACTGCTTAAAGGTCCGCGCTCAAGCGGGCGATTAGCTCAGTTGGTAGAGCGCTTCGTTTACACCGAAGATGTCGGCGGTTCGAGCCCGTCATCGCCCACCAGTCCGCCGACAGGCTGATGCAAACGGCAAGGCCCTCCCACCGTTTCGATTCCACCATCACCCGTTCCAGTTGACCAGCCCCAGCAGCCTTTCGCCGAGCGGCGTAAGCTTGGCCGTCCCGGCGTTTCTCTTCTCCCAGCCGCGCGGATCGCCCGCAAAGCCGGCGCGCTGCGGCGCCTCGCGCTCGCGCCAGGAGCGGATTCGCGCCTCGCGCTCGACGAGATTGCCCTCATCGGCGGGGAACATCGAAATATATTGCGCCATCCGCACCTTGTCGTCGGACGTGTTCGGCGCCACGCCATGCGCCAAGAGCGAGTTGAAGATCATCAGGTCGCCCGGGAAAAGCTCGAGCTTCTCGATTTTGTCCTCGATCCCCCTCACGTCCGGGTGATGCGGATCTCGATCGGCCGGCTGGGTCTTCACCCACTCGTCGAAATGCTCGAACAGATAGGGCACGCACTGGAAGCCGCCGATGTCGCCGCCGTCCTGGTGGACCAGCGAAAGCACGCCCTGGACCGAAATCGGCTTGGGCTCGAGCGAGGTGTCGGCGTCCCAGTGGATGAAGCCGGGAGATGCGCGCCTGCCCTTGTTGGGCGTGTTGAGGTTGGCGCGGTCGATGGCGACCCAAAGATCCTCCATGTCCCAGATGTCGACGAAGGCGTCGTAGACGCGGCGCGCCATGCGGTTGTCCCATAGGAACTGGTGGTTGTAGATCTCGACCATGCCGGCGTTGTTGATTTCCTTCAGCGCGTAGTCGCGCCGCTGGCTCACGTCCCAGGTCGTCGGATCGTCCGGATCCTTTTCCTCGAACGCCCAGAGCAACGCCTTGAGGCGCTCGACATTTTCCGGCGGCACCGCATTGCGCACGATCACGAAACCCCGCTTCTGCCAGTGCGCGAAATCCGCGTCTGAAAGGACGCGCAGCGGTAGCGTTTTCCTTATCCTGGACAACTGCGTCGTTGCCCGGCTGGACGTCGGGTGATCGTCCTTGGTGATGTCTTTCGCGTGGGCCATCGATTTCCTCCCCGGTCTTGTCTTGTTGAACACGAGGCTAACCGAACGACGGTCACGCATGTTGTCCCTGACAGGCCAAGAGTGATACTATTCTGGCGTTCGCCGCCTTTCCCGCGCCGTTCGAGGCGAACTCGTTAGAGGCTGGCCGTGAAGCCATACCTGGAGAAAGTCACCGTCGCCGATGACGCCTCGTGGTCGATGGTGAGGGTTCTGCGCGACCCAACCATTCCGTTCGAATGGCACCATCATCCGGAATATGAACTGACGCTGACGCTGAACTCGCGCGGCCGGCGTTTCATCGGCGACCATGTCGGCGACTATGACGATGGCGATCTCGTGCTGATCGGTCCAAGCCTGCCGCACACCTGGGCTTCGTCGAGCAGGATCGACGGCGGCAGGCCTCATCTGGTCATGGTCATCTGGTTCCGGCCCGAATGGGCACGCGGATTGACGGGGCTTCTGACCGAGCTGCGGTCGGTTGCCGGCATGCTGGATCGATCGGCGCGCGGGCTGAAATTCTCTCGCGGCGCGACCGAGCGGGTCAGGGCGAGGATCGAAGCGATCTTCGACAAGCCGCCTGCCGACCGGCTTCTCGACCTGATCTCGGTTCTGCTGACGCTCGCCGGCGACGACGAGGCCGAGCCGCTGACGGCGCCGTTCCGTTCCCCCTTGCCCTCCATCGCCTCGAGCGGATCGCGCATCGACCGCGTGCTGGACTATCTGCACGCGCACTACACGGACGATCTCAGGATCGACGATATCGCACGCCTCGCCGCGCTCAGTCCGTCGGGCTTTCACCGCATGTTCATAAGGCACACGCGGTTGACCTTGATCGAGTATGTGACGCGGCTGCGCATCGGTGAAGCCTGCGCCCGGCTCACGGAGGGGAACAGGCCGATTGCCCATATCGCCGAACTGGTCGGCTATCGATCGCTGGCCAATTTCGGCCGTCAATTCAAGGCGTTGAAGGGGCTCACGCCGCGTGAATATCGTGACAGGTTTGCCAAGGGATGAGTTGTCATGCCTTGGCCAGCAGCGCCTCGACCTCCTGCAGCGTCGGCATCGACGGCGCGGTGCCGGGGCGTGTCACCGAAATG
>JAFKFE010000031.1 GCA_017308345.1 Alphaproteobacteria bacterium
GGAGATCGGCGATCCTGCCGGAAGCCAACCGCGCTCCTGGCTAACCGGCGAGGCGGAAATCCAGGACGCGGTTGCGGCCACCGCGCTTGGCGGCATAGAGCGCCTTGTCGGCGGCGCTGAGCACTTTGTCGAAGGTCATGCCTTCCGTGCTGCCGAGGGCAAAGCCGGCGCTGACCGTGCATTGCAACGGCCCGGTCTCGGTCTCGATCGTGCGCGCGGCGAACGCAGCCCTGACGCGTTCGGCTGTTGCTCCGGCCGTCTCGGGCAAGGTGCGCCTTAGCACCATGGCGAATTCCTCGCCGCCCATGCGGGCGACGGAGTCGCTCGGGCGCAGACCAGCGGAGAGCACTTCGGCGAAGACCTTCAGCACCTCGTCGCCGGCGGCATGGCCGAACTGATCGTTGATCGCCTTGAAGCCGTCGAGGTCGAACACCACTATCGCCGTGAAAGCACTGACGGGCATCTTGCCATGCAGGTCGAACAAGGCGCGGCGGTTGAGAAGGCCGGTCAAGCCATCGGTCCGCGCTTCACGCTGGTGGTGGCGGGCGAGCCGGCCCTGGTTGAGCGCCAGGGACAACGCGCCGATACCCGTCATGGAGGCGATGACGATGACGAGGCTCAGATCCTCCGCCCAGTTGCTCGGCGCATGGCCGAGGACGAGCCTGCCGTCCCAAGCCAGCACGGCCGCGCACAGCACGAAGGATGCCGCGGTCAGTGAATAGAGCAACGCCACGCCGATGAGGTGGACGGGCGCCTCCGCGCGGCCCCGCCAATATTCGTACGCGGTGCCGAACAGGAGCAGCGCGGCCAGGGCGTTCTCCAGCATGAAGCCCAGGCCGTCATAACCGAGCGCCATCGGCGGGAGCGCCAGCGCATAGGAAACGCCAGCGCCAAGCATGATGAGCGGCAGCGGCGAGCGTCTTGTCCTGAATTGATGGGCGGCGCCCAGCATGACCGAGAAGCCCAGCAGCAGCACCGCCAGCGTCAGCACGCCAAGGGCGGTTCCGGGCGCCTGGATATAGGCGTCATAGGCAAAGACTTCGAGCACCACGTCCAGCACGCTTACCGCCCAGGTCAGCAGGAACCTGTCGGAGCGTGCGGCCAGCCAGGTTCCGAACAGCGTCAGGCTGAGGCAAGCGGCGGAGAAGCCGACGGCCAATAACAATGAGTTGTAGTCGAGCAGCATGCATCGTCCTTGCCGGCGCCGGGTTTATGCAACCTGACGTAGGTCCATTAGTGCGGCAAGGAAGTATCGATTGCGTTACGATCATCGCGAAGATGCGAGGGGTTCCTTCGATTTGACGTCGTCGAAGCCGGCGCCGGACATCTGACGCAGCCGGCATATTATCGGAGCTGGAGCTTTGCACAGCCGGCTGGCTTGCCCGGAGCGGTTAAAGCGCGTCGCGCTGGACCAGATCCAGCCGACGCGCTTTAAGTCTTTGTTTTTATGCATGTCGTTGCCCCAGAACCGCTGCACACTTCTGGGCGACATGCATTACCGGCTGGGCCGCTCCAATCGGCCCGCGGGCTTTCCCAGAATCGCTAGGCCGCCACCCGCTTCATCAGCGCCATGGCGCCGAAGGGCGCGCGCACCTTGCCCTCGGTGATGAAGTAGACGAACACGTCGCGCGGCTTGACCGGCGCATCGGTCTTCGGGTCGGCGCGCGGCAAGTCGGCGGGTTGCTTGCCCTGCGCCCAGGTCTTCACCCGTTCCGCCCATTCGTCGAGCCCTTTCGGGGTGTAGCAGTCGGGATTGTCGTCGCTGCCGGTCTGCAGCCGCGCATAGACGAAATCGCCGGTGATATCGGCGATCGCCGGGTACTTCGCGTGATCGGCATAGACGATCGCGGCGTTGTATTTGCGCGCGAGCGCCGGAAACTCCGGCACGATGAAGCTGTCGTGGCGCACCTCCAGCGCGTGGCGCAGGGGCACGCCGTCCTGCTTCTCGGGCAGAAGCTTGAGAAAAGCTTCGAAATCGTCCGGGTCGAACTTCTTGGTCGGCGCGAACTGCCACAGGATAGGCCCGAGTTTCTCGCCGAGCGCGGCGACGCCGGAGCCGAGGAAGCGCATCATCGAATCGCCGGCTTCGCCGAGCACGCGGCGGTTGGTGACGAAACGGTTGCCCTTGAGCGAGAAGACGAAGCCGTCCGGCGCGTCGTTGGCCCATTTGACGAAGGTCGGTTCCTTGAAGCTGGAATAATAGGTGCCGTTGACCTCGATGCTAGGCACCTGGCGGCTGGCGTAGTGGAGCTGCTTGGCCTTGGCGAGCTTCTCCGGATAGAAGGACGTGTCCCAGGGCTCGAAGGTCCAGCCGCCCATGCCGGAACGGATCTTTCCTTGGCTCATCGTCTTCCTCCCGGTTTCAAAAATGTGCTCACGCCGCCTTGTCGACCGGCTTCGCCATGTCGACCAGCGTCCATCCCGGCCGGTATGGGTTGGCGCGGCGACCCGTTTCCCGATAGCCATAGGCCGCATAGAGCGCGATGTTCCGCTCCATGCGCGAATTGGTGTAGAGCCGCACCTCCGGCACGCCCCATGACCGCGCCTGACCGTCGGCGAATTTCAGCAGCGCGATGCCGAGTTTTTTGCCCTGGAAGGCCGGCGAAACAGCGACGCTGAAGATCATGGCATGGTCCTCATGCCGCTCGAGAACAAGCAGCCCGGCGAGATCGGAGCCGTCTTCAAGCAGCCAGACCTCGCCGCGCTCGATACGCGGCGTATAGTTCTCTGTGACCGGGACCGGCGGTCCGCCGAACAGGCTGGTATAGGGGGCATAGGCGTCCGTGGTCAGGGAGACGATGGCATCGAGGTCGCTGCGGAAGGCGCGACGAAATTTGTACGAAAACTCCGCTGACATCTGCTCTGCCATGCTAAAGCCACCCACGCATCTATGCCAGCACGGGCTGTTCTGGTTAGCTCATGTGATGCCTTTTTGCTTGTCTATCACATCTGGTTCGAACATCTCATAGAACCAATCACAGTCGAGCGGTGTCAGAAGATGATGCGGTATCGGAACTAGACCCAATTCCTCCCCCAATTCTGAGGGCTTAACGATACGTACCGGCGCAAACTTGTCTCGGAGTGCCGTTGCGAGGTTATTTTCAAAAAATCTTCGAAAACTGAAATCTGTTGTCAGAAAAATTGAGCAACCGAAATGTTTAGCGGTCCAAAGATGGTAAAAATCAAGGACATGATTA
>JAFKFE010000032.1 GCA_017308345.1 Alphaproteobacteria bacterium
CATGGATGAAGACGAGCCGAAACAAGAAAACTGGCAAATGAATGGCCGGCGCCGCAGTCGGGCGCCGGCCGCCGGCTTCGGCAAGCCTATTTCGCCTTGGCGATCGTGATTTTGCCGGCGATCACGTCCTGGCGCAAGGCTTCGAGCTTATCCTTGATCGCCTGCGGCAGCTTCGCCGCGACGTCGTCGCAGAGCTTCACCTCGACACCGCCCGAGGCAAGATCGAAGGTGCGGGTGCCGGGCTGCACCTTCTTGCCCTGGACCTCGTCCTTGATGATCGAATAGACGGCCACGTCGCCGCGCTTGAGCATGCTGGCAAGCACGTTGCCTGGAGCCGACGAGCACATGTCGATGTCGACGCCAAGCGAGTATTTGTCGGCCGCCGCGCTCGCCTGCATGACGCCCTCGCCGGTCGGACCGGCGACATTGTAGACGATGTCGGCGCCCTGGCCGTAAAGCGTCTGGGCCAGCTCGCTGCCCTTGGCCGGATCGTCGAAGGTGCCGGCGAAGACGGCGTTCACCTTGACGTCGGGAGCGGCATATTTCACGCCCTGCTCATAGCCGCCGAGGAAGTTGCGGATGACCGGGATGTCGCGGCCGCCGACGAAACCGATAGCCTTGCCGGAACCGATCTTGTCGAAAGACGGTCCGAGATCCTCGACCATTCCGGCCAGCGCGCCGGCGATGAAGGAGCCCTGCTCCTCGGCGAAGTTCGCATAGATCATCGACTTGCTGTCGAGCACGCCGTCGATGAAGATGAAGCGCTGGTTGGGATACTGCGCGCTGACCTTCTGCAGCGCGTCGACCAGCTCCCAGCCCATCACGAAGATGAGGTCGTATTCCCCGCTCTTGGCGAGGTTGGCGAACTGCTCCTCATAATCAAGCGAGCGGTTGCCGGTATCGACCAGCTTGAGATCGATGCCGAAATCGTCCTTGGCCTTGTTGAGGCCGTTGACGATGGAGACGCCGAAGCCTTGCGCGAAATAGCCGGAGATCGCGGCCACGTGGACCTTGTCGGCGGCGAGAGACGGAAGCGAGGAAGCGGCCAGCACGATACCGGCCGCCAAAAGGCGAGCGAATGTCTTCATTTGGTTCAACCCTCTGGTAGCCTGTCGGCGGTGTCATCAACTCGGTCTTCTCATTGCCGATCTTGTTGATGGTCATATGACCATCGAAAAATGTAGGAGCGTTGTCAATCCCCCACCGCAATCTTCGAATTGACCCTGCAATTCATGAAACCGGTGAAACCGAGGGAAAAACCTTGGCTCCTGCTGAGTTCCCGGCGCGATTGCTGGGATTTCCGCATCGGGTCCGCGCCGGAATGGAACCAGGGTTGACTTTAGCAGCGCGCCGAAAGACTGTTGCTACTCAAATGAATTCTGGAGCATAACATGGCAGAGGTCGCGGTGCGGAAATTCGTCATTTCCGTCGATGAGATTTTTCATGAGGGCGGGCCCGTGGCCGAGCCGCCGGCCAGGCGCGGAGCAATCCTCGCGGTCATCGAAAACCCGTTTGCCGGCGGCTATGTCGAGGACCTGATGCCGTTCATGGATGAACTGAAGCCGCTCGGCCTCGAAATGGCCAGGCGCCTGCTCGAGGCTTTGGGCGGCGATGCCGCCGCGATCGAGGGCTATGGCAAGGGCGCCATCGTCGGCGCCGCCGGCGAGCTCGAGCACGCCGCGCTTTGGCACAATCCCGGCGGCTATTCGATGCGCGAGATTCTCGGCGGCGCCAAGGCGATCGTTCCGTCCACCAAGAAAGTGGGCGGACCGGGGACCCGGCTCGACGTGCCCATCACCCACATCAACGCATCCTATGTGCGCAGCCATTTCGATGCCATCGAGGTCGGCATCAACGATGCCCCGCGGGCAAACGAGATGGTCGTCGCGCTCGCCATGACCACCGGCCCGCGCGTGCATGCGCGCGTCGGCGGCCTCAAGGCCAGCGAGATCAAGGGCGAGGACGGCTTGCGATGAGCGAGGATATCGGCTTGCGCCGCATCGTCACCCTCGTCGAGGAAACGCTGATCGAGGGCGGCCGCGTTCTGGAAACTCCGACGCGCCGCGCCGCCGCGATAGCGATCATCGCCAATCCCTTCGCCGGCGCCTATCGCGAGGACCTGACGCCGCTCATGGCAACCGGCAAGGCGCTCGGCCGCCTGTTGCCGGAGCGCGCGGTGGCGGCCCTCGGCATTGCGGGCGACAAGGTCGAGAGCTTCGGCAAGGCCGCTTTGGTCGGCGAGGACGGCGAACTGGAACACGCGGCCGCGCTGCTGCATCCCGAGCTCGGCGCCCCGTTTCGCGATGTCCTGGGGCGCGGCGCGGCACTCATTCCTTCCTCCAAGAAACGCGGCGCGCCGGGAGCGGCCTTCGATATTCCGCTCGGCCACAAGGACGCGGCCCGCGTGCGCAGCCACTTCGACGGCATGGAGGTTCGGGTGGCCGACGCGCCACGGGCCGGCGAGATCGCGGTCCTGGCCCGCTATCTCGAAGAACTCGTGTCGGTGCGGCTCACGTACCTCGAACCGCGCGAGGGGTTCACGTGGACCAACCCGCCGGAGGCGAACTTCGTGGACACGCACGTGTTCGCGAAGCTCAAGCAGATGAGCATCACCCCCAGCGCGCTCTCCGAGGACTACGAGTTCGTCCGCCGCGCGTACCTCGACTGCGTCGGCCGCATGCCGACCGCGGACGAGGCGAAGGCGTTCCTCGCCGACAAGGACCAGAAGAAGCGCGACAAGCTCATCGACAAGCTGGTGGACATGCCGGAGTTCGCGGACTTCTGGGCGCTGAAGTGGGCCGACGTGCTGCGGTCGAGCCGCAAGACGATCCAGGTGAAGGGCAGCTACGGCATGCAGGCGTGGCTCCGCGGCCACTTCCTGAAGAACACGCCGATGGACAAGATCGTCCAGGAGATCATCACGGCCAACGGCAACACGTACAACAACCCGCCGGCCAACTACTACCGCATCGCGAAGGACCCGACCGGCCTCGCCGAGACGACGGCGCAGCTCTTCCTGGGCGTCCGGATGCAGTGCGCCAAGTGCCACAACCACCCGTTCGAGCGCTGGAGCCAGGACGACTATTACGGGATGGCCGCGTGGTTCGCCCGCGTGAAGACCAAGCCCGAACCGGTCGTCGGGACGAAGCCGGCCGGCAACGCGCCGGGCGCGGAAGTGGTGTTCAC
>JAFKFE010000033.1 GCA_017308345.1 Alphaproteobacteria bacterium
GGCCGTCCGACAGATAGCGCACATTGGCGCCGTCCTGGTCCATGATGGCGAGCCGCTTCTTGCGCGCGTTCTTGGGGCCGGATTCGTCGACGAAGACGACGCGCGTGTCGAAATAACCTTTTTCGCCGGTGATCTTCTCATAGATCGCATCGGCGATGATGTGCGCGACGCGGCGCTGATTGGCGTCGTTGGCGAAGAACTGCTCACCGGCCAGTTGCTGATTGCCGAAAATATCCCACAGCCGGTACTGGGCGCGGATGCGGCCGTCCGCTTCCTTGCTCACGCTGCCGGTCACCAGCGCCTGGGCGTTGATGACCTTCCAGTGTTCATAACGGGGCGCGGCGTCGGGATTCGTGATCTTTTCGACAAAGGCGGCCTTGTCGATCGGCGCGAACAGCCCTGACCGTTTCAGATCGGCTGTGACGATCTGCGATATCTGCGGTCCAAGCCCTCCCTGACAGTCGGGGATGGCGATCGGCATCGGCTCGACATTGCCTTTGTTGACATTGAGCTCGAGGGTTGCCCGAGCAGGCAGGGTGACGGCGGCATTCATGCCCATCGCCATCGCGGCGACCATCAGGAGCGGCTTGAGGATGGATTGCATGTCTTCTCGCTTCTCTTGCTGATTTCTCGGACGCTCGACCTAAAGGCCAAGCATCGCTCTCGGGTCGAAATTGACGCGAACGTCGGACCATATGTCCTGCTTGCCGGCGGGAACCTGCAGCCCGGCGACATCGCATTTCTGCACGGCGCGAACCGCGCTGGCGTCGAATTGAGGGTTACCGCTGGACTTCTCGACGGTCGGGCGACCCTCCAGCTTGCCGGAGGCATTCAGGTTGAAACGGATGACCACGGTGAAGTTCTCGGAACCTTCCAGACCGACCGGAAGGGTCCAGCAACCGCCGAGCTGGTCCTCCAGCGCCCCTTGCTCCGACTTGGAAAGCTTCTGGCCCTGATCCTTTTCGCCGCCGAGCGAGGCCTGCTGGGTCGAACGCTTGGCGCCGCCGCCGGACGGCTTCTGCTTATCGAGCAGCGCCGTTATCTCGTCGGCGTTGAACTGCTTCTCATCCGACTTCTTCTTGGAGGAAGCTTCCTTCACCGGTTTTTCAGCGTCCTTGCGGTCCGGCGCCTTGGCACTCTCGGCCTGGGTCGGCTGCGGCTTCGGCCGCGCTTCCGGCGCCGGCGCCGAATCCGGAAGCTTTGCTTCTTCGGTAGGCTGGTCCTGCGAGATCGCCTCGGCGACGGCGTCCGGCTTGACCTCTTCCTTCTGGATGGCCGCGGTCTTGTCCGGCTGCGGCGCGGGTGCCGGTTCCTTCGCCGGCGTCGGCTTCGGCTCCGTCTGCTTGACCGGCTCGGGCTTGACTTCTTCCTTCGGTGTCGGCGTCGGCGCGACTTCCGTGGCGGGCGTCGGCTTCGGCTTCTCCTGCGGCTTCGGCACGTCCTCGACCGCCGGCTTCTCCGTCGGCGTCGGCGCGGGCGGCGGCGCCGCCGTCTTCTCCACCGGCTTCGGCTTGGCTTCGTCCGTCACCGGCTTCTCGGTGTCGACCGTGTTCTCGCCAACTTTCTGGGCATCGGGAACGACATCCGGACGCTTCGTCGGAACAGGCGCCGGCTTGTCATGCATGACCGCCTTCTTGTCGCCCTGCAGCGTCTGGGCGATGGCCTCCATCGGCACGATATCGACCGCCACCGACTCCACGTCGGCGGTCGGCATGGACGGCGGCGACGACAGCGTGAACAGCCCGAAAGCCAGCGCCACCGCATGCAAGATCACCGATGAGGTGAGACCCGTCCGCATCTGGCGTCTACTGATCCTGTTCCTGCAGCGAGACCAGGCCGATATTCTTGTAGCCGGCCGCTGAAATGCGGGCCATGACCTTCATCGCCGTGCCATAGTCGGTCGACTTGTCGCCGCGGATGAAGATGCGCTCGTCATAGCCGGTCTTCGAGATCGCCTGCAGCTTTGCCACCAGCTCGTCGATCGGGATCTCGGTTTCCTGAAGGAAAATCTTGCCCGTGGCGTCGATCGAAACGGTGATCGGCTGCGTGTCGACATTCATCGCCTTGGCCTGCGTGTCCGGCAGGTCGATCGGCACGCCGACCGTCAGAAGCGGCGCCGCGACCATGAAGATGATCAAGAGCACCAGCATCACGTCGACCATCGGCGTGACGTTGATTTCGGACATCAGGCCGTGGTGACGGCCACGGCGCCTGTGGCCGCGTCCGCCTCGCCCCGAGCCACCTGCGCCAGCAGCAGACATCCCCATGATCGTTCCTCAGGCCTTCTGTGCTACTTTTTCATCGATTTGGCGCGAGAGTATGGCGGAGAACTCGTCCGAGAACCCTTCCATGCGCACGCCCAGCTTGTTCGCGTCCGATGACAGCTTGTTGTAGGCGATGACCGCGGGGATGGCCGCGAGCAGGCCGATCGCGGTCGCCAGCAGCGCTTCCGCGATGCCGGGCGCCACCACCGAGAGGCTGGTGTTCTTCGACGCGGCGATCGCCTGGAACGACGTCATGATGCCGATGACGGTGCCGAACAGGCCGATGAAAGGCGCGGCCGAGCCGGTGGTGGCGAGGAAGCCGAGGCGTCCCTCCAGCCTTTCCATCTCGCGCGTCAGCGCCAGGTCCATCGCCTTGTCGATGCGCGTCTGCAGCGCCAGCGGCGATTTCGCGCCCTTTTCGAAGCTCTTCTTCCATTCGCGCATGGCGGCGACGAAGATCGCGCCCATGCCGGTGGTCTTGCGGTCGGCCAGCGTGCGGTAGAGATCTTCCAGCGACTGCCCCGACCAGAACACCTGCTCGAAGCGATTGAGCGCCAACCGCATGCGGCTATAGGCGACGAGCTTGTCGATGATGATCGCCCAGGTCCAGATCGAGGCGCAAAGCAGGCCGATCATGACCAGCTTGACCACCCAGCCGGCCTGCATGAACAGGGCCCAGATCGATAAATGCGCTGCCGGATCGGCGAGTGCGATATTTTCCATGCCTTAAGTCCTTAAGATTTTCCGGGCATCGCTGGCGGCTGGCCCATGGGCATCCCTTTGGTCCGATCGCGCGAAGCGTGAAGCTTGCGGGACAAGCCCCGAATGCACCGTTTCGCGGCCTTTTCGAGGCAAATATTGGTGAAAGGAAGGCGCACGGATTGCGCCAATCTTCGCCAATTCCTTCATG
>JAFKFE010000034.1 GCA_017308345.1 Alphaproteobacteria bacterium
ATGAAGGTCAGTGGGTTCGACCAGCGGCCTGGCGCCCAGGCTCCCAGCCGTGCGAGCAGTCCTGTGGCGGAAGCGAGCTTGACCGCGGCGATGCCCAGAAGCACGGCGCCAAACCACGGGAAAAGCGGCACATAATCGTTGGAACGGGGATTGGCGGCCGACAGCCCCACCCACCACAGCGCCGGATGGTCGAAAAACTCCGAGCGCAGATAGTAGGGCGCGGCAATGACGGCCGCCGCGACGATTGCCGTCAGCAGCCAGGGTAGCCTGAGGAAGGCGAGGCCGAGCAGGCTGGCCAGCGCGATCTCATGCAGGATGCCGAAGAAGATGAAGCCGTCCGGCGTGACGAGATAGGTGACCGCCGAAATAGCGATCGCCGCCACGGCAACCATGGCAAAGCGCTTCCAGAAGCCCGGCCAGCGGATCCGACGGCCATGGGCAAGGAAGAGGCTGACGCCGACGAGGAACAGGAAGGTCGAGGCGATGCAGCGCGCGTAGAATTTCCACCAGCCGAAAGCGGTGAGGCCGGGCGCGGTGTAGCCGAAGTTTTCGAGATCCCAGGTGAAGTGGTAGCTCGCCATTGCGATCAGCGCGACGCCGCGCAGGATGTCGATGGCGGCGATGCGGCCTTGCTTGGGCGCGTCCTGAACGGGTTCGCTCGTCGTTTGGAGGCTCATCATCTGGCAATCCGATTCAGTCGTGCCAAACGACTATCACGGTTCAAGCCGACGACAGAAGCAGGCGGCCATCAATGCGTTTCATGGCAGCCATGAAATTTCGCATTAGGCCAGCGGCGGAAAGCCTTTGTCAGGCTTCGCTTTTCGGCCTCTCGGGGTCGGTTTACTGCTACCGGCCGGCTGCTGGTCCGGCCAGATTCGGCGAAGCGATTCACGTCCCGGAGGGCCGATGTCCACCCATGTGCGCCATCCGATCTGGCTTCCGGCCCTGCGGCCGGCGGATGCGCGCACCTTCGCCTCGCTCTATGCGGTGGAATCCTTCGCCCGCGCCACCATCTCCAGCGTGATCCCGATCCAGGCCTACGAGATCCTGCACAACGAGCGGATCGTCTCGATCCTCTACACCATCGTTTCGCTGATGGGGCTTTCGGTCACGCTGTTCATGCCCATGCTCATCCGCCGCTTCGCGCGGCGCTGGGTCTACACGGCAGGCTGCGTGCTGCTGGCGATCGGCTCGGCCTTCTTCGTCACCCACACGCTGCCCGGACAGATTGCCGGCATGCTCTGCCGCGTCATGGGGGCGAGCGCGCTGTCGATCACGCTCAACCTCTACATCATGGATCACATCCGCAAGACCGACTTCATGCAGGCGGAATCGCTGCGCATGGCCTGGTCGACGTTTGCCTGGACGGGTGGGCCGACGCTGGGCATCTTCCTCTACACGCATTTCGGCATCTATGCCGCGCATGGCGCGGTCGTGGCGTTTGCGTTCGCGCTGCTTTGCCTGTTCTGGTTCTACCGGCTGACCGACAACCAGTCGATCCGTCCCGGCAGGTCGCGCCCGGCCAATCCGCTGGCCAATATCGGCCGCTTCGTGAAGCAGCCGAGGCTGAGGCTCGCCTGGCTGATCGCCTTTGGCCGCTCCTGCTTCTGGACGACGTTCTTCGTCTACGGCCCGCTGTTCATGGTGATCGCCGGCGAGGGTAAGCTTGCCGGAGGCCTGCTGGTTTCGGCAGGCAACGCGCTTCTGTTCATGGCGATCTTCTGGGGCAGGGCGGGCAGGCGTTTCGGCGCGCGCCGGGTCATGACCTTCGCCTATTTCGCCATGTCGGCCGTGCTGTTTGCCGCCGGCGGCGTCGGCGAGGCCGCGCCCTTGCTCACGGCCGCGCTGTTGCTGTTCGGCGCCTTGTTCACCATCGCGCTCGACGCGCTCGGCTCGACCGCCTTCATGCGCTCGGTGCGCTCCTACGAGAAAGCCCAGATGGCGGCGGTCTACCGCACCTATCTCGATTTTTCCGAACTGACGCCGCCGCTCGTCTATTCGGTGGTGCTCACCTTCTTCGGCCTGGGATCGGTGTTCGTCACGCTCGGCATCCTGGCCGCCTTCTGCGGCTTCTTCACCTGGCGCTATCTGCCAAAGTCATTTTGATCCGGCTTCATACGCGGCGTGCTGCCCGCGCACCCATTCGTGGAATTGGTACAGGCTGTATTCCTCCGGCATCAGCACGCCTGCCGCATGGCGCATCGAACGCAGGCCCTTCTGGTTGACCTCGCAGATCGCGGCGTCCTCCTCGAGCACCTGAGTGCCGAAGGCGACGATGTTGTCGATATCGGTCTTCGCCAGCGCGTCCGGTGCGAACAGCCATTCGGCCGTGAGCTCGGTCCGCTCGGGGCCGAGGGGAGCAAGCCGCACCGTGCGCATATAATCGGCATGGCCGACGATGAACATCGAGGGCAGCGACGTGGCGTAGGTCTGGCCGGCGGCGCGCTCGGCCGGCGTCAGGCCTGCAAAGACCAGGCCGTGGACATGGCCGTCCCGCGACCAGGTTTCGGCGCCGGCGCGCAGGCGGCCGGAGAATTCCGGCGCGTCATTGTCGGCGTGGCGCGCCCATTCGGGATCGTCATGCCTTGCCATCAGGCCCCGGCCGTAGATCGGCACCAGCCGCGACAGGTCCTTGTGCACGCCCGGGCAGTGCAGGCATTCGTTGAAGTTCTCCCAGAATATCTTCCAGTTGCAGTTCATCACCCTGGTCAACCGGTGGCCGGTGACGAGCGTCTCCAGCGGCCAGTTGGAAAGGTCGCCCGAGGCGGGGTCGAAGGCGGTTTCCGCCGAGCCCTCGGGATCCTCGGCGAGATTGATGAACACCAGGCCGCGCCAGACCGAGAGCGCCACTCGGTAGAGCGGATAGTCGGCCTTGTCGAAGCCATTGGGCAAAGATTTCGACGGCACGCGCACGAGATCGCCGCGCAGCGAATAGGACCATGCATGGTAGGGGCAGGTCAGCAGCCTGGCCTTCAGCCGCCCGGCGTTTTCCTGGCAAAGCTGCGAGCCGCGATGCCGGCAGGTGTTGTGGAAGGCGCGCAGACTCCCGGTCTCGTCACGCAGGACGACGATCTCCTGGCTGCCGATGCGGAAGGTTCGGAAGGCGAGGGGCTCGGCAAGGTCGGCCTCGCGGCAGACCATCAGCCAGCTTCGGTACCAGATGGCGTCCAG
>JAFKFE010000035.1 GCA_017308345.1 Alphaproteobacteria bacterium
CGCCTTCTTCCTCGTCGCCGTCGACTTCCTTGTCCGCGACTTCCTCATCTTCCTCGAGGGCGGAAATCTTGCCTTCGTCGAAATAGGAGCGCGGATAGCTCTTGCCGGTATAGGGCGAGACGATCGGGTCCTTGTTGAGATCGTAGAATTTCCGACCCGTTTCCGGATCGACACGCTTGGTGCCAAGTTCAGCTTTTGCCACGTCAGGCCTCGTCAAAAAAAGAATGGTCCCCTTAACCGCAGTTTTCCGTGCTGTCAAAGCCAAAAGACATGTGCTCGAAAGCCGCTTTTCAAAGGCTTGCGCCAAGGGGATGACCATTGCCGCCCGCCGTGATACGAGACCGCCGCACCACGACGAACCGGGCCGGTCAGCCGGCATTTCATTTGGAAGACAAAATGTCTCATTCCGCCGCCGCTAAACCAGCCACGGCCCGCAAATCCTCTGCTCTTGCCGGCACCGCGCGGGTGCCCGGCGACAAATCGATCTCGCACCGCTCCTTCATGTTCGGCGGCCTTGCCTCCGGCGAGACGCGCATCACCGGCCTGCTCGAAGGCGAGGACGTGATGCGCACGGGCGCCGCCATGAAGGCGATGGGCGCGCATATCGAGAAGAACGGCGCCGAATGGGTGATCCGCGGCACCGGCAACGGCGCGCTGCTGCAACCGGAAGGCCCGCTCGATTTCGGCAATGCCGGCACCGGCTCGCGGCTCACCATGGGCCTCGTCGGCACCTATGACATGGAGACCACCTTCATCGGCGATGCCTCGCTGTCCGGCCGGCCGATGGGCCGCGTCCTCGACCCGCTGCGCCAGATGGGCGTGCAGGTGCTGAAGGCAGCACCGGGCGACCGCATGCCGATCACGCTGCGCGGCCCGAAGCACGCCGCGCCGATCACCTATCGCGTGCCGATGGCGTCGGCCCAGGTGAAGTCGGCAGTGCTGCTTGCCGGCTTGAACACGCCGGGCATCACCACGGTGATCGAACCGGTGATGACGCGCGACCATACCGAAAAGATGCTCAAAGGCTTTGGCGCCAACCTGACCGTCGAGACCGACGAGCGCGGCGTGCGCCACATCTTCATCGAGGGCCAGGGCAAGCTCACCGGGCAGACGATCGCCGTGCCGGGCGACCCGTCCTCCGCCGGCTTCCCGCTGGTGGCGGCGCTGATCGTGCCGGGCTCGGACATCGTGATCGAGAACGTGCTGATGAACCCGACCCGCACGGGTCTGCTCCTGACCTTGCAGGAAATGGGCGGCCGCATCGACATCCTCAACCCGCGCAACGCCGGCGGCGAGGATGTCGCGGACCTGCGCGTGCGCTACTCCGAACTGAAGGGCGTCACCGTGCCGCCCGAGCGCGCGCCGTCGATGATCGACGAATATCCGGTGCTGGCCGGCGCGGCGAGCTTCGCCGAGGGCGAGACGCTGATGCAAGGCCTGGAGGAATTGCGCGTCAAGGAATCCGATCGGCTGGCGGCGGTGGCCAACGGGCTGAAGCTCAACGGCGTCGATTGCACCGAGGGCGAGGCTTCGCTCGCGGTGCGCGGCAGACCGGGCGGCAAGGGGCTGGGCGCCCACCCCAACGGCCCGGATACGGCGGTGAAGACGCATCTCGACCACCGCATCGCCATGAGCTTCCTGGTGATGGGGCTGGCCACGGAAAAGCCGGTGACGATCGACGACGCCAACATGATCGCGACGAGCTTTCCGGAGTTCATGGGACTGATGAAGGGGCTGGGCGCGGAGATCGAGTGACAGGCCATGGGCTGGGGACAAACTGAGATGTTGGCGGGACAGAGGGGGGTGTGAAGGAACGCCGCGCTTGTCCCTTTCGGCCAAGGCACCCAGCCAATGACCCACACCTTCACCATCGCCATCGACGGCCCCGCCGGCGCCGGCAAGGGCACGCTCGCCCGCCGGCTCTCCGATCACTACCGCCTAAATCTTTTGGACACCGGCCTCACCTACCGCGCGGTCGCCCACAAGCTGCTCGAGCTCGGCCTGCCGCTCGACAATGTCTCGGCCGCGGAAACCGCAGCGCGGCAGGTCGATCTCTCCAACCTCGACCGCGCGATACTGTCAGCGCATGCGGTGGGCGAGGCGGCCTCGAAGGTCGCGGTCATTCCCTCTGTGCGGCGCATCCTGGTGGAAAAACAGCGGGCCTTCGCCAAGGCGCCGCCGGGCGCGGTGCTCGACGGGCGTGACATCGGCACGGTGGTGTGTCCCGACGCCGACATCAAGCTCTATGTCACGGCGAGCGCCGCGGTGCGCGCCAAGCGCCGGCTGGCCGAGATCGAGAGCATGGGCGGCAGCGCCGACTTCGCCACCATCCTCGCAGATATCGAGCGCCGCGACGAGCGCGACATGGGCAGAGCCTCCTCACCGCTGAAGCCGGCGGCGGACGCGCACTTGCTTGATACCAGCGAAATGGCTATAGAGGCCGCGTTTCTGGCGGCGATGGCCATCGTTGACGAGGTCCTCGGCAAGAGAAGCAAGGCCTGATCGGGCGTTTTCGGTTGCCGTTGGCGGCGAAAATACCCATATCGGGCACGAACCAGCCTGCCAGCATTCTTCATGCGCCGGACTTGCCGCTTGAATAGCGGCCAAGGGCTCTTCAGCCCGGAACGCCGGCAGGCTCACGCAACGCTAACCCACGGCGCCCGCTCCGCCAGCGCGCGGAGCATTCCAGGAGAAACAATGTCAGTAGCTAATCCGTCTCGCGACGATTTCGCGAGCATGCTCGAAGAATCATTCACCGCCGGCCATTCCGGCGAGGGCCAGGTTGTCCGGGGCACGATCACCGCGATCGAAAAGGACATGGCCATCATCGATGTCGGCCTCAAGGTCGAAGGCCGCGTGCCGCTGAAGGAATTCGGCGCCAAGGGCAAGGACTCCTCCCTCAAGGTCGGCGACACCGTCGAAGTCTATGTCGAGCGCATCGAGAACGCGCTTGGCGAAGCCATGCTGTCGCGCGAGAAGGCTCGCCGCGAGGAGAGCTGGGTGCGCCTCGAGGAGAAGTTCACCAAGGGTGAGCGCGTCGAAGGCGTCATCTTCAACCAGGTCAAGGGCGGCTTCACCGTCGACCTCGACGGCGCCGTGGCGTTCCTGCCGCGCAGCCAGGTCGACATCCGCCCGATCCGCGACGTCACCCCGCTGATGCACAACCCGC
>JAFKFE010000036.1 GCA_017308345.1 Alphaproteobacteria bacterium
GATCAAGTCCTCTTCAGCAGAAACACCGCCTGCTGGCCGAAGAAATTCCAGAACCACCAGGGCATCGACAGGCCGATCTTCTGGCCGTTGGCGTCGAGCGCGGTCGCCTTCTCGACGGTTGCCCCGAGCTCCTCGCACAGATTGACGAAATCGCGGATGGTGCAGAAGTGGATGTTGGGCGTGTCGTACCAGGAATAGGGCAGGTCCTTGGTGACCGGCATCCTGCCCTTGATCAAAAGCGAGAAGCGCACGCGCCAGTGGCCGAAATTGGGGAAGGAGACGATGGCGCGGTTGCCGATCCTGAGCAATTCGTCGAGCACCACCTTCGGGTTGCGCGTCGCCTGCAGCGTCTGCGACAGCACGACGAAGTCGAAGCCCTTGTCGGGGTAGAATTTCAGATCCGTGTCGGCGTCGCCCTGGATCACGGACAGGCCGCGCGCCACGCATTCGTTGACGCCGCGCTGCGACAGTTCCAGGCCGCGGCCGTCGACCTGCTTGGTTTCCTGCAGCAGTTCCAGGAGCACGCCGTCGCCCGAGCCGACGTCGAGCACGCGCGAATTGGCGGGAATGAGATCGGTGACGACATCGAGGTCGACACGCTGGGCGCGATTGACGCTCATGGGGATACGATCCGATCGTGAGTTTGCCTTCCGGTCATGCGCCGAGCCCTCTGGCGCGGGCGGCCGAGGCGATGAAGCCATTGATGGCGGCGAACAGTTCCGGCTCGTCGAGCAGGAAGGCGTCGTGGCCGCGATCGGTCTCGATCTCGACGAAGGAGACGGAAGCGCCCGCCGCGTTCAAGGCATGCACGATCGAGCGGCTCTCCTCGGTCGGGAACAGCCAGTCGCTGGTGAAGGAGACCAGGCAGAAGCGCGTCCTGGTGCCGGCGAAGGCATCGGCGAGGCGCCCGCCATGATCGGCGGCAAGGTCGAAATAATCCATCGCGCGGGTCAGATAGAGATAGGAATTGGCGTCGAAGCGGTCGACGAAGGTCATGCCCTGGTGGCGCAGGTAGCTCTCGATCTGGAAATCGGCGTCGAAGCCGAAGGTGAGCGCCTCGCGGTCCTGCAGGTTGCGGCCGAACTTGCGATGCAGCGCCGCTTCCGAAAGATAGGTGATGTGGGCGGCCATGCGCGCGACGGCGAGCCCTTTTTCCGGCCGCTTGCCGAAATCGAGATATCTGCCGCCATGCCAGTCAGGATCGGCCATGACGGCCTGCCTGCCGACCTCATGGAAAGCGATGTTCTGCGAGGAATGGCGGGCGCCGGTGGCGATCGGCAGGGCACAGAACACACGCTCCGGATAGCTCGCCGCCCATTCCAGCACCTGCATGCCGCCCATCGAGCCGCCGAGCACGCAGAACAGCTTCTCGATGCCGAAATGATCGACCAGCATCGCCTGCGCGCGCACCATGTCGCGGATGGTGATGATCGGCAGGTCGAGCCCGTAGGGCTTGCCCGTCGCCGGATTGGTCGAGGCCGGGCCGGTCGAGCCGAGGCAGCCGCCGATGACGTTGGAGCAGATGACGAAGAAGCGGTTGGTGTCGATGATCTTGCCGGGGCCGATCAGCACTTCCCACCAGCCGGGCTTGCCGGTCACCGGATTGGTGTTGGCGACGTGCTGGTCCCCGGTCAGCGCGTGGCAGACGAGGATGGCGTTGGAGCGCGTGTCGTTGAGCGTGCCGTAGGTCTGGTAGGCGATCTGGAAAGGCGCAAGGAAGGTGCCGGCATCGAGCTTCAGGGGTTTGTCGGCGCCAAAGCGCAGCACCGGGCTCGACGGATTGTCGGCCTCGTTGTTGGTCCTTGCTGCACGCTCTGCGGCCATCGCACCCTCATCTGTCCGCACCGGACCTTTCCCGGCGCGGTATCCGGCCGGTCCGCGGACAACAAAAAAACCGGCCTGCCTTCGCAAAGCCGGTTACAGGTTGCAAACGGCCCTTTAGCGAGTTGTTTAACGTGGCTGCAAGCCGACCGGCCAAATCACCACGGAAGTCTGGCAGTCCTTCTAGGACCAGCGCCGCCATTCGTCAACGGCAAGCATTTGGGGCAAGCATCCTGGCGCAAGCGCTAGCACTCGACATTCCAGCCTGTGGCCTGTATTTCCGCTGCGGCCTTCGGACGAAGGTCTTCTCGACGGATTTGTGACATGAAACAGGATCAGGCACGTCCGACGCCCCGCGCGGGCATCATGGACATCGAGGCCTATGTGCCGGGAAAAAGCACAGCGCCCGCCGGCGTGACGAAAGTCTACAAACTGTCGTCGAACGAGAACCCGCTGGGGCCCTCGCCGAAGGCGATCGAGGCCGCGCGCGAAGTGGCGGCCAAGCTCGACGTCTATCCCGATGGCACGGCGCGGCGGCTGCGCGAGGCGATCGCCGAAGTGCATGGGCTGAACCCGGCAAACATTATCTGCTCCAACGGCTCGGACGAGATTCTCGGGCTGCTGACGCAGACCTACCTCGCGCCGGGCGACGAGGCCGTGTTCACCGAACACGCCTTCATGGTCTACAAGATCTACATCCAGGCGGCGGGCGCCAAGCCGGTGGCGGTCAAGGAAACCGACGAACGCGCCGACATCGATGCGATCCTGGCCGCGGTCACCCCGCGCACGAAGATGGTGTTCCTCGCCAATCCCAACAATCCGACCGGCACCTATGTGCCGTTCCAGGAGGTACGCCGCCTGCATGCCGGGCTGCCCAAGAACGTGCTCCTGGTGCTCGACGCGGCCTATGCGGAATATGTGCGGCGCAACGACTACGAAGCCGGCATCGAGCTGGCCGGCAGTTCCGAGAACGTGGTGATGACCCGCACCTTCTCCAAGCTCGGCCTCGGCGGCGCGCGTATCGGCTGGATGTATGGACCGGCGCATATCGTCGACGCCATCAACCGCATTCGCGGTCCCTTCAACGTCAACGCGACAGCGATCGAGGCCGGTATCGCCGCGATCCGCGACCGGGCCCATATCGAGCGCAGCGTGGAGCATAACGAGAAATGGCTGACCTGGCTCAGCGAGCAGATGGTCGGGCTTGGGCTGCGCGTGACGCCCAGCGTCGGCAATTTCCTGCTGATCCATTTCCCCGACGACAAGAAGCACTCGGCCGCCGCCGCCGACGACTATCTGAGCCAGCGCGGCTATATCCTTCGCCGCGTCACCGGTTATGGTT
>JAFKFE010000037.1 GCA_017308345.1 Alphaproteobacteria bacterium
GAAGACGATGACCAGCGAGCGCCGGTCGAGCTTGGCCGAAAGCGTCGTCAACGCCAGGGTGAAATTGGTCTCCTCGGTGGAATAATCGATCTCGGCGGCGCGCTTCTGGATCATGGTGAAGCTCGGCGAGCCGCGCACCGCGCCGCTGGAGACGCGCGGCCTGGCATCGAAGGAGAACAGGCTGACGAGATCGCCGCCCTTGAGCGCGATGAAGGCCGACAGGAGCGCCGCCGTCACCGCGCGGTCGACTTTCGGCACGCCGTCGACGGGTTCGCACATCAGGCGGCCGCTATCGATGGCCAGAACGATGTTGTTGTTCTCCTCGATCCGGAACTCGCGCGCCAGAAGCTTGCCGTGGCGGGCGCTCCGCTTCCAGTCGATCATGCGCCGACCCATGCCGGGCTGGTAGTCCTTCAGCGCCTCGAACTCGCGGCCCTGGCCGGCGCGCTTCTGCGCATGGCCGTCGGCAAGGGCCGAGCGCTGCAGGAGCGCGATCGCCTCGTCGCGCGCGCTGCTGACATCGGGCAGCACCGCGACCTTGCGGTCGACCGGCAATATGACCTGGTTCCACACCAGCCCGAACGGGCCCTGCCAGCGCAGCCAGAGCCGGTCGAAACTGGCGATGCCGCGCCGGATCGCCTCGAATTCGAGGTCGAGCGTGCCGCCATTGGCCGGCAGCGCGCCGCCGGTGCCCGCGACCGGCTTCACCCGCTGATCGTGCCCGACACGCGCCTGCAGGCGGCGCAGCTTTGCCCCGACACCTGCCGCGATGTGCAGCGTGAAGTGCCCGCCGACGCCGACCTGCGGCGGCGCCGTCAGCGTCGCGTTGAGCGAGGCGCGGCCTCGCTCCGCTGCCGCGTCCACGGCCAGGAAGGCCAGCAGCACACAGATCCACAACAGGCCGAGATACCAGACAGAGGGCAGCGCGAGTGCGATCAGGAAGGCGGGAACAGCTCCCGCCGCCGCTGCCCAGACCGCTCGGCCGCTCGGATAGATCAACGCGGCGCTTCCGTATGGTCGACGAGGTCAGAGACGATCTGCTCGACCAGCCGCCCGTCGATCTGAGCCGCCGGCGAGAGCACGACGCGGTGGCGCAGGGCCGGCACGGCCAGCGCCTTGACGTCGTCAGGGATGACGTAGTTGCGGCCGTCGAGTGCTGCCCTGGCCCGCGCCGCCCGGGCCAGCATGGCGCCCGCGCGTGGACTTGCTCCCACTTCCAGGTCCGGGCTTTCGCGCGTGCCGCGCACCAGGGCGGCGATATAGCCGACGACATCGTCGACCAGCGTGACGTCGCCCACCGTCGCCAGCGCCGCTTCCAGCGTCTTGCGGTCGGTTCGCGCCTTGATGCCGTATTGCTCGATGTCGTGCGAGGCCGAGCCGCCGCCGTGATTGACGATGATGGCGCGCTCTTCCGCCAGGTCCGGATAGCTCACCCGATGCTTGAACAGGAAGCGGTCGAGCTGTGCTTCGGGCAGCGGATACACGCCCTGATGCTCGATCGGGTTCTGTGTCGCCACCACCATGAAATTCCGGCCGAGCGGATGCGTGGTGCCGTCGAAGGTGACGGCGTGCTCCTGCATGGCCTCGAGCAGGGCTGCCTGCGTCTTCGGCGGAGTGCGGTTGATCTCGTCGGCAAGCAGAAGGTCGCAGAAGATCGGTCCGCGCGTCAGCGTGAACTGCCCGGTCTGGAAATTGTAGATATTGGAGCCGACGATATCGCCGGGCATCAGGTCTGGCGTGAACTGGATGCGGCCATAGGCGACGCCCAGCGCCTGCGCGAAGCAACGCGCCGTCATCGTCTTGGCGGTGCCAGGCGGTCCCTCGAGCAGGATATGGCCGCCGGCGAACAATGCCGTCAGCATCAGGTCGACCGTATCGTGCTGCCCGGTGATCGCTTTCGCGACTTCCTCCCTGATCGCGTTCGCCAGGGCCTTCACTTCATCGACGTTCACCGAGCCTCCTTGCCGTCCAGTCATGCAGCTGTTCGGCTGCTTCATGCATCGCGGCCAGATTGTTGGATTCGTTCGCTGCCTTGAAGCGCCGGGTGAAGCCATGCGCCTCGCTTCTGTCGCGGGAATCGAGCCAACGGTCGAGCGCCTCGCCCTGCAGCCCGTGTGGAGCCCCAAGCAGCACGCCGGCGCGCTGACGCACCAGCGTCGCATAGCGGTCGCCAAGCCCTGCCAGCCGCCCGGCGCGCCTGAGCAGCATCGCCGTGGTGTCGACCAGCGCCCGCTTGCCGAAGGCGATGGCGCGGCCTTCCGCGCGCGGCGGGCCGAAACGGCCTAGCCCATGCAGGAAGGCGAGCGCGGCCGCCACCAGCACCGACAGCGTCAGCGCCAGGAAGGGCGGCTCGACCAGGAGCTTTGCGAGGTCATAGTTCTGGCCGATGCCATGCAGCGTCAGGTCGAACATGACCGCGCCCCTGGCAGGCTCCAGCATGGCGATCATGTCGAGCGCGGCGGCAGCCTTTTGCTCGTCGCCCAACGCTGCGTTGTTGAGGAAGTCGGGATCGGTGAGGATATAGAAGGGCTCGTCGTCGAGCTCCGTGAGGATGGCTCTGCCGTCGCCCGCCGCGATCAGCGGATGATCGTCCGCCACCCATTGCAGCTCGTCCGGCGCGGCCACCATGCGGCCGCCGATGTTGATTTGCGCGAGGGTGTTCCTTGCCTCGCCGAGCTTCGCCTTGGCGATATGGCCGAGCCAGTCGTTGACGACGGCATTGGGCAGCCGCTCGACTTTTTCCTCCCAGCCGTCATGGCCAAGCAAGGGAAGGGTCTGCCATTTCGGCAGGACGAAAAGCGTGTCCTTTCCCGAGCGCAGCTTGATGAGGCGATCGAGAGCGGACGGGTCGCTGCCCGGCGCGATGGTGACAATGAGCAGGAAAGTCGACGCCAGCGGGGTTTCCAGGTCCTTCCCGCCGCGTTCCATCGGCGGAGCCTGTCCGTTGGTGAGCTTCAGCCATTCGACGAGTCCGGCATAGCCGGTGCCGCCTTTCGAAAGCGGCGTGGCGCCGCCTTCGGGCTGGCGGAAGTCGGGAGCGTAGGTCGACAGCAGGAAGAAGCCGGCCGCCGCCAGCAGGCTGGCGAAGATGCCCCAGAACAGGGTTCTGCGGTTGAACGGCTCCTGCGCTGCTTCCGTCGTCGCCGCGCTCATGCC
>JAFKFE010000038.1 GCA_017308345.1 Alphaproteobacteria bacterium
GGAGACCGTCTATCTTGGCAGATACGGTCGTGATGGAATCTCTCTCCTTCAGGCGCGCGAGAAATGCCTCGATGCCCGTCGAGCAGTCAGCGACGGCCGCTCTCCTGCTATCGAAAAGCAACGGAACAAACGGCGACTAAAAGAAGCCAAGAGCTTTGGCCAGCTCGGAGAGAAGTGGCTGACTTCGGCACCAATGGCCGACAGCACTCGATCAATGCGTCGATCAATTTTCGAACGCGAACTCCTGCCAGTTTGGCGCAATCGGCTGCTTACTGAGATTACGCCTGACGATCTTCGTGCCCAGTGCGCCAAGATTGTCGAGCGTGGAGCGCCAGCAACGGCAATCCACGTACGCGACATCCTCAAACAGATCTACGGCTTTGCCATTCTCCATGGCGAAAAGGTAGCCAACCCGGCCGATGACGTGGGACCTGCCTCAATCGCCAGCTTCGTTCCGAGAGATCGCTCTCTCGCTCCATCTGAAATCCGCGTGATGCTCAAGATGCTGGAGAAGGTCGCTACTCTGCCCACCATTCGCCTCGGCCTTCGCCTTATCCTGTTCACGATGGTGCGAAAGAGTGAACTGCAGGACGCGACGTGGGATGAGGTCGACTTCGAAAATGCTGTGTGGACCATCCCCAAGGAAAGGATGAAGCGCTCGAAGGCCCACAATGTCTATTTGTCACGCCAATCGCTCGACATCTTCATTGCGCTTAAGACCTGCTCGGGGAACTCACGTTTCGTGCTGCCATCGCGCTACGATGCGGATGCGCCAATGTCCCGCGCAACCTTCAATCGCGTGACCTATTCGGTAGCCGAACAAGCAAAGAACGAGGGCTTGCCGCTTGAGCCGTTCACGGTCCACGACCTTCGGCGCACGGGATCCACGCTTCTCAACGAACTCGGGTTCAACAGTGATTGGATCGAGAAGTGCCTTGCCCACGAGGATGGGCGCTCGTCTCGCGGCGTCTACAACAAGGCTGAATACGAAATCCAGCGGCGCCACATGATGCAGGAGTGGTCAGACATCGTGGAAGCTTGGGTTGAGGGAAGAAAGCGTCCCGTCGTCCTTATGCCCCCGACGATGGCGACCTTTGAGCCCGATCCTGCGATTTGACAGGACGAGCTCGTGTCGGCTGAATGCGCGGAGAATTGGTTTTGAGCGACAACTGCATGCCAGGGTGGACTCCACGGCACCTCAGTCTGAGCAGCTTAAATAATAGCTGCTATTTCCATTTCGTGTTAAAAAAGCTTATATTCTAGTCGTTTTTTGCTGGTGTTTCGTCTAAAACCTTCATCAGGTGGATGGTCTTTCCCTCGCAAAGGGAGGACACCCCGGCCTGCCATTCCCTGAGCATCTTTTCGCCAACCTCAGGGAAGCGGGATTCTTCAAAATAGGCATTCACCTTTCCCGAGACGTCTGAGAGCGAGTCGCAGGTCTGCTCTACGATCTCCGCTACGCGCCCCGGTCGGAGGTTCGCGCGGGTAACGCCCAGACGGTCAAGCTTCTTCCGGTCGGGCCAGGCTGTGGAGCCGTCAAGGGTGAGCGCCATTGCATCGTTCTTGATGTAGGCCCTTGTCGTGACGAGATCATACACGGGAGCCAACCGCACTGGGCTTTCCGTGTCATTGTAGACGACGCCAAAATTCTTCAGGTGTGCATCGCCATTGCGTATGCCGCAGTTGATCACAAACAGGCGGAAAGCGGCTTCCAAGGACCCGACGGCATTTTCGGGAGAGACGAACTCCTTGATCCGCTTGAAGAGCTTTGTTTCGTAGCCTCCATTGTACTTGTCCTTGCTGGTTACGCCGTTCAGCGCACAGAAGTCCTCATATCCGAGGTACGAGCCGTCGGTCAGGTCGAATCTCTCGACCACGAGAGCCATACCATCCTCGGATAGCCGGTAGTCCGGCACCTCGAGACCAACTTCCCGGGCTGCCATCAGACAGAAGAACTCATTTGCAGCCAATTCGGGATACTCGTCGGGATCCCACATTTTGACGATGTGGGTAGCTCCGCGGACGCTGAGTGACTGGCGTCCATCCGACGGGTCGTCCTCCCTGGCCCGCACCAGGACCTTCGGCTGCACTCCCGCTACCCCTGAATGGACTGCATATGTTTCGAGGAGTTCATTATAGAGATCGCCCGCCCGACGGGCGCGCAACAGGTCGTCAATGCTTCGGAAAGGGACATCCTCCACCAGTTCCTCTTCCATGCCAGTGAAGCGGATACGGCCAATCTGCGACCGGCCGACAACGGCCAGCATGTCGATGTCGTCGAAGTGGCCCAATGCCTTCGCGAAGGCCGCCCTGATCTTCCCTTCAAGTGCCCCCTCAGGGAGGTTCATGTCGAAAATGGGAAGGAGCCCGAACTCCGAATTCCACGATTCGGTCCGCTTGGGCATAGTGAGCGACACAGCGTCACGATCGTCGGCCTTCACATCGTACACGAAAGTTGAACCGCGCCTGCCGGACCTGTCCAAGACGCCGACTGGCTTGCTACCTACCCAGACGCGAAGCATCATCTTCCTCCGTGATGTCTTCGAGTGTGGGGCGCTTGTTGTTGAAGGTGGTCAGTCGCAAATCAAGCCCAACGATGTTCATGAGCGAGAGCACACCCCTGAAACCCATATCGGCTACTCTGCCGTTCTCGAGCGCCTCGATCCTCGCGCGGCTGACCCCGGAAATTTCGGCGAGCTTTTCGCGCGTCAGCTTACACTGCTTTCTCGCATTCTTGATCTCGTTGCCGAGATCGTTCAGGTCGATCATCTTCGCCTCACAAAGTAGCTATCTTGTGATAATGCGCAGAGAATAGCTCATATAATAGCTGTTTTCAAGACGTTCTGACCGTAACCCAGGTGACATGATGCCGACCCAACAGTGTGAGCTGAACACACCGTTGATCCTGATGATGATCATCATCATCGGCATCATGCCGACGACGTGCTCTTGCCGACGCGACTATCGCTGACCTTCGGCAGGATGGATGCTCATCATAAGAGTATCTGATGTTGGGTTGGCGGCGCTTCAGAGGTCTTGCGCCCCTTCATCTGGTTCAAGTAGGCCGAGGAGGGGTGGTCTTTTCGTTGCGTCCGCGGCAGCGGCGAATGTGCCCGAGCGGATTGATTACCACCGCGGCGCGGCGCCGCT
>JAFKFE010000039.1 GCA_017308345.1 Alphaproteobacteria bacterium
CATTCGGTCGTGTTCGGCGGCTTTTCCCCCGACGCGCTGGCGGGGCGCATCCAGGATTGCGATTCGAAGATCGTCGTCACCGCCGACGAAGGCCGGCGCGGCGGCAGGCGCGTGCCGCTCAAGGCCAATGTCGACGAGGCGGCCACGCGCGCGCCGAGCCTGGAGAAAGTGATCGTCATCAAGGCGACCGGCGGCGATGTCGCGATGGGCGCGCGCGACGTCTGGTATCATGAGGCGGCTGCCGGCGCTTCGACCGACTGCCCCGTCGAGCCGATGGCGGCGGAGGACCCGCTGTTCATCCTCTACACCTCCGGCTCGACCGGCAAGCCGAAGGGGGTCCTGCATACCACCGCTGGCTATCTCGTCTATGCCTCGATGACGCACCAATATGTCTTCGACTATCACGAGGGCGACGTCTACTGGTGCACCGCCGATGTCGGCTGGGTGACCGGCCACAGCTACATCGTCTACGGGCCCTTGGCCAACGGCGCCACCACGCTGATGTTCGAGGGCGTGCCGAACTACCCCTCGCAGGCGCGCTTCTGGGAAGTCATCGACAAGCACAAGGTCAACATCTTCTACACCGCGCCGACGGCGCTGCGCGCCCTGATGGGCGCCGGCGACAGCCATGTGACGAAGACCTCGCGCAAATCCCTGCGCGTGCTGGGTTCGGTCGGCGAGCCGATCAACCCGGAAGCCTGGGAGTGGTATTTCAACGTCGTCGGCAACGGCAAGGTGCCGATCGTCGACACATGGTGGCAGACCGAGACCGGCGGCATCCTGATCACGCCGCTGCCCGGCGCCACGGATCTGAAACCCGGTTCCGCAACGCGGCCCTTCTTCGGCGTCAAGCCGCAGCTGGTCGACGGCGAGGGCAAGGTGCTGGAGGGCGCCACCGACGGCAATCTGTGCATAACCGATTCCTGGCCGGGCCAGATGCGCACCGTCTATGGCGACCACGAACGCTTCGTGCAGACCTATTTCTCGACCTACAAGGGCAAGTACTTCACCGGTGACGGCTGCCGTCGCGACGCCGACGGCTATTACTGGATCACCGGCCGCGTCGACGACGTCATCAACGTCTCCGGCCACCGCATGGGCACGGCCGAGGTCGAGTCGGCGCTGGTCAGCCACGACAAGGTTTCCGAAGCCGCGGTCGTCGGCTACCCGCACGACATCAAGGGGCAGGGAATCTACTGCTACGTCACGCTGATGGCCGGCGAGGCGGGCAGCGAGGACCTGCGCAAGGAGCTCGTCGCCCATGTCCGCAAGGAGATCGGCGCCATCGCCACGCCGGACAAGATCCAGTTCGCGCCCGGCCTGCCCAAGACCCGTTCCGGCAAGATCATGCGCCGCATCCTGCGCAAGATCGCCGAGGACGATTTCGGTTCGCTCGGCGACACCTCGACATTGGCCGATCCGGCCGTGGTCGACGACCTCGTCGTCAACCGGCAGAACAAGAAAGGCTGATGGCCGGCGAGGCGATCCTCGGCACCGTCAGCCAGCTCTGGCGCTATCCGGCGAGTTCGCTCGCCGGCGAGCGGCTTGATACCATCTCGGTCGGGACGACGACCGTCGACGGCGACCGGCTGTTCGGGCTGGTCGATGCCTCCGACGGCGAAATCGCCCGGCCGGACCGCGAAGCCAGATGGCACAAGGTGCCGCTGATCCGCGCCCGGCTGACCGGAGCCCCGCCGGGCAAGGAATGGCGGCTGGAAGTGGCGGTGCCCGGCGGCGGCTGGCTGCCCGCGCCCGGTCCGGAAAGCGACCGCGCCATATCCGACTTCCTCGGCTTCGCGACCGCGATCCGGCCTTTCGGCACGGAAGACGCGGCGCCTGGCTATGCCGGCCCGCGGACGCAGGCCCGCTATGCCAAGGCGCCGATCCATCTGCTCACCACCGCCTCGCTGGCCAGGCTGAAGGCGCTGCATCCGGAAGGCGTGCCCGATCCGCGCCGCTTCCGGCCCAACATCGTCGTCGACATGGAGCCTGTCGAGGGTTCGTTCCCGGAGACCGAATGGATCGGCCGGAAACTCGCCATCGGCGATCTGCTGCTGACCGTCTCCGAGCCCTGCCGCCGCTGCGGCTTCACCATCATCGCCCAGGACGGCTTCGACACCGATCCCGGCATCCTGCGCAACCTGGTGCGCCACAACGCCCATAATCTCGGCGTCTATTGCACCATCGACCGGCCGGCGCGGATCGCGATCGGCGCACCGATGCGCTTCCTGTAAATCCCGGCACCTCGCCGCGCCGCGTGTAATACGCGTGACAGAAAACGACGCCATACAACCCGGCGCGATCCCAATTGGCTGTCCTCAAATTCCCCGATCGGAGTACCGATGACCTCCCTGCCCATCCTCGGCGCCGCCATGACATTGGACGACGTCGAAACCCACCGCGACTGGCTTTTCGGCAAACAACGCGACCTGGAGCTGCAGAGCTTCGTCGAAGCCGACGTTCTCAACGGCGACTGGGCGCCGCTCGCCGCCCGCGCCAAAACACTGCTCGACGGACACCAGGGACGGCTTGGGATTCACGGACCGTTCTGGGGCTTCACCATTGCCTCGCAGGATCGCGATATCCGTGCCGTCGTCAGCAGGCGCCTCGTGCAGGGCCTCGACGTCTGCGCCGCCATCGGCGCGACGCAGATGGTCGTCCACAGCCCCTACACGACCTGGTCCTACAACAATCTCGACAACAATCCCGGCGAGCGCGGGAAGATCATCGAATATTGCCATCTGACGCTGCGCGAGGCCGTCAGGCGAGCCGAGGACATCGGCTGCACGATGGTCCTGGAGAATATCGAGGACAAGGATCCCCATATCCGGGCGGCGCTGGCGGACAGCTTCAATTCACCGGCTGTCGCCGTGTCGATCGACACCGGCCACGCCCACTACGCCCATGGCTCGACCGGCGCGCCGCCGGTCGACTACTATGTGCACGCCGCCGGCAACCGATTGCGGCACGTCCATCTGCAGGATGCAGATGGCTATGCCGATCGCCACTGGAGCCTGGGCGAAGGCACGATCCGGTGGCGCGCGATCTTCGCGGCGCTGGCCAGGCTCGAAAGCAATCCGCGTCTCATCATCGAGATCAAGGATAAGTCAAAGATACCGGCCTCGGCGGCCTATATCGCCTCGCTGGGCC
>JAFKFE010000040.1 GCA_017308345.1 Alphaproteobacteria bacterium
CAGCTCGCCCGCGCCACCGGCGTCACCGCTACCTGGCTGACCCCGGTGCGGCGCACGACGGTGCAGAGCGTCTCGCGGCCGATACGCTCTGCATCGAGCATGCGCACGAGGTCGTCGACGCCGGTGACCGGCCGTCCGTCTATTGCCGCGATGATGTCGCCCTCCTTCAGGCCGGCCTTGGCGGCTGGGCCGTTCTTCTCGACGCCGCGCAGGCGCACCGCCGTGTTGGTCGTGACCTGCGACAGGAGTGCGGCCCGGCGCGGCAGGTTTGTCGTGTCGGCCGAGACGCCGATGAAGGCGCGGCGCACGCTGCCGAAGCGGATGATTTCGGAGATGACGAAGTTGGCGGTGTTGGAGGCGACCGCGAAGGCGATGCCCTGCGCGCCATGGATCATGGCGGTGTTGACGCCGATCACCTCGCCGGCCGACGACACCAGCGGCCCGCCGGAATTGCCCGGATTGAGCGCGGCATCGGTCTGGATGACGTCGTCTATGAGACGGCCAGTCGAGGCGCGCATCGAGCGGCCGAGCGCCGAGACGACGCCTGCGGTGACCGTCCATTCGAAACCGAGCGGATTGCCGATCGCGATCGCGATCTGGCCGCGGCGCAGGCGCTTGGAATCGCCGAGCGGCGCGATGTCGGCAAAGCTGCCGTCGGCGCGCACCAGCGCAATGTCGGTGTCGGGATCGCGGCCAAGCACGTGGCCTTCGCGTGAAGCGCCGTCGGGCATGGTGACGCGCACGGCGCGCGCGTCGCCCACGACATGGAAGTTGGTGACGACCAGCCCGTCCTGAGCAATGACGAAACCGGAGCCATGGCCGGCGGCGCCTACGCGCTCGATGCGGCAGACCGCCGGGCCGATGCGGTCGACTGCGTCGGCGACACTTGACGAATAGGCATCGAGCAGAGCGTCGTCAGATGGAAGTTTTTCGGCGGCGAAGGCCATCGGTGCAGCTCCGTGTCATTCGATAAAGCAATGCCTATATGTGCGGAGCGGGCACGACGGCCGCGACCTGACCATGTGGCCAGTCTGCTTGGCGACTAGCCGTCAGGCGAGTACCCCCGACGGCGTTCCGGAGCGATATCTGGGTCACCGAACCCAGGAGACAATTTTGATGAGCGACTTCAACCTCAGCGCCTTTTCCAACGCGATCGCCGATGTCGCGGCGGCTGCTGCCCCGGCCGTGGCGAGTTTCGTCACGCATCATCATCGCACCGCGAGCGCCTTCCACTGGCGCGACGGCTTGCTTGTCACCGCCGAGGAAGCGGTCGAAGCCGGGGAGGAGATCGAATTGACGCTGGCCTCCGGCGAAGCCGTGAAGGCCGAGCTTGTCGGCCGCGATCCGTCGACGGGCGTTGCCCTGCTGAAGCCGGTTTCCGGCGCAGCCGGCTTGCCGCAACTGGCTCAGGCCGGCGCCGTTCGGCCCGGCAATCTGGCGATCGCTGCCGGTAACAGCGACGGCGCCGCGCTTGCGGTGTTCGGCACCGTCGGCGAGGTCGGGCCGGCCTGGCGCTCGATGCGCGGCGGCACCATCGACCGGCGCATCAACCTCGCCATCAACACCGGCGGACGCTTCGAGGGCGGTCCGGTGCTCGACGCCAAGGGCGGCCTGATCGGGATGCTGCTGTTCGGGCCGCGCGGGCGCGCGCTGGTCATGCCTTACGAGACGATCGAGCGTGCTGTCGCGACGTTGCGCGAGAGGGGCCATGTCGCGCGCGGCTATCTCGGCGCCGGGCTGCATCCGATCCGCAACGGCGACACGAAAGGCGCCATGGTGATGAGCCTCGACGACAACGGCCCGGCCAAGGCCGCCGGCCTGCATGTCGGCGATATCGTCGTCGCCTGGAACGGCGAGGCCGTGCATGGCCCGCGCGAGCTTATCCGCAAGCTCGGGCCGGACAGCGCCGGCACCACCGTGACGCTCGGTGTTTCGAGCGGCGGAGCGCCGCGCGACGTTTCGATCACCATCGGCGAAAAGCCGCTGAGCTGAGAGGACAATGGCGAGCAGCGCGGCACAAACGATCGCGAGACCGGAGCCGGCAATTCACCGGCTGACGGTGCTTGTCGTGCTCGCCGATGCCCGGCGCGCCGAGCAGCTTGCCGATGCGCTGGCGGCGAGCGACGATCTGGTGCCGGCCTTGGCTGGAAGCGGCGTCGGCCAGATGGCGGATGTTGCCGTCGCCGACGAGGCCGGCCTGGAAAGCCGGCTCGTCAGTCCGGCCACGCCCGTCGTCCTGCTTTCGCGGCGTGCGGGCAGCGGGCCGGTGGCCGACAATGTGCTGGCAGTGCTGCCTGCCTCCGCGGACGGCCTGCTGATCGCCGCCGCGGCGCGGTTGGCGGCCTCGGGCTACCGCGTCGGCAAAGCTCCGCCGTCCAGGGTCGTGCATGGCGATTTCCACGATGACGAGCTTGCCGGCGAAGAGACGCCTGACGACAACCAGCCTCGCCCGGCCTTGTCGCCGCGCGAGGCGGAAGTGCTGGCGTTGCTGGCCGAAGGCGCGCCGAACAAGGTGATCGCCCGGCGGCTCAACATTTCCGTGCACACGGCGAAGTTCCACGTCGCCGCCATCCTGATCAAGCTCGGCGCCGCCAACCGCACCGATGCGATTGCGATTGCGATGCGGCAAGGGCTGGTGCTCGTCTAGGCCTCTCCCGCACGACGCAGCGTAATCTCGGATCGGCTGCTTGGGTCTTGCGCCCGGGCTGTCCGCCGCGCAATTTGCCTCCACATCGAAGAGGGAGGCGAAGGATGTCGCTCAAGGGAAAGACGCTGTTCATCTCGGGCGGATCGCGCGGCATAGGGTTGGCGATCGCGTTGCGCGCGGCGCGCGACGGCGCCAATGTGACGATCGCGGCCAAGACCGCCGAGCCGCATCCGAAACTGCCGGGCACCATCTACACCGCGGCCGAGGAAATCGAACAGGCCGGCGGCAAGGCGCTGCCGGTGCTTTGCGACATTCGCGACGAGGCGCAGGTCGCCGACGCGGTGGCCAAGACCGTGGAGCGGTTCGGCGGCATCGACATCTGCGTCAACAACGCCAGCGCCATCCAACTCACGGGCACGCTGGAGACAGACATGAAGCGCTACGATCTGATGCACCAGATCAACACGCGCGGCACGTTCCTGGTCTCCAAAATGTGCATTCC
>JAFKFE010000041.1 GCA_017308345.1 Alphaproteobacteria bacterium
CGATCCTGTCGAGCGGCGGCATACTGGAACTGCCGCCAGGCTATCTGGCTGCTCTCCAGCAGAAGTGCCGCGAGCGCGGCATGCTGCTGATCCTGGACGAGGCGCAGACCGGGATCGGCCGCACGGGGACCATGTTCGCCTTCCAGAGGGACGGCGTCACCCCGGACATTCTCACCCTGTCCAAGACCATCGGCGCCGGCCTTCCGCTGTCGGCCGTCATGACGACGGCCGGGATCGAGGAGGAAGCGCATGACAAAGGCTTCCTGTTCTACACCACGCATGTCTCAGATCCGCTGCCGGCGGCGGTAGGCCTGGCGGTGCTCGATGTCGTGGAAGAAGAAAAGCTCGTCGAACGGGCGCGCCACATGGGGGCGAAATTGTTCGACGGGCTGTCGAGACTGAAACAGCGCTACGAATGCGTCGGCGACGTGCGCGGGCGCGGCCTGCTGCTCGGGGTCGAGATCGTCAAGGACCGCAAGGACAGGGTTCCCGACCACCAGCTTGGCGCCGCGATCGCGGCGGAAGCGTTCCGGCGCGGCCTGAGCATGAACATCGTCAAGCTTCCCGGGATGGGCGGCGTCTTCCGCATCGCGCCGCCGCTGACCGTCTCGGGTGAAGAGCTGGAGCTTGGTCTGAAGATCATCGCCGAGGCAATCGAGGCCGGGCTCGCTGCCAACACGAGCCGTCCCGGCATCGCCGCGGAGTGACAACAACGGCCGGCGTCCCGAAGCGCCGCCTTGAGCGTCACACCACGATGGCCCGCAGCCGCTCCGCAATGAGTGCGGCGAGCCGAGCCGCCACCTCGTCCTTGCCCATCTCCGGCCATTCATCGACGCCGATCCTGGAGACGATGCGCACCTTGTTGCGATCGCCGCCCATGACGCCGGACAGCCCGATGCCGCTTTCATGCGAAACGTCGTTGGCGACGATGAAGTCCGCGCCCTTCTTTTTCAGCTTGGCCTCGGCATTGGCAATGAGGTCCTGCGTCTCGGCGGCGAAGCCGACGACGAGGCCCGGCCTCTGCGCATGATGGCCGATGCCGGCCAGGATGTCGGGATTCTCGACCATCCGCAGCGAAGGCGGCCCCTCGCCCGCCACCTTCTTGATCTTCTCGCCGGCGGCGTTGGCCGTGCGCCAGTCGGCGACCGCCGCGACGAACACGGCGGCGTCCGCCGGCAACAGGCCCTCGACAGCTTCCTTCATCTGCGCGGCTGTCTCGACATGCGTGGTCGCGACGCCGGCCGGATCGGCGATGGTGACCGGACCGGAAACCAGCCGCACATCGGCGCCGAGCCTCGCAAGCGCGGCCGCGATCGCATGACCCTGCTTGCCTGAGGAGCGGTTGGCGATGTAGCGCACCGGGTCGATCGGCTCGTGCGTCGGCCCGGAGGTGACGATGATCCTGCGGCCGGCAAGCGGCCTCGGCCTCTCGTCGAGCATCGCCTCGATCGCCGCGACGATCTCCAGCGGCTCTGCCATCCGGCCCTCGCCCGCCTCGTTGCTTTCGGCCATCTCGCCCTTGGCGGGGCCGACAAAGGCGATGCCGTCCTTCTGCAAGGTCGCGCGGTTGCGTCGCGTTGCCGGATGCGCCCACATTTTCGGATTCATCGCCGGCGCCATCAGCACCTTCTTGTCGGTGGCCAGAAGCACCGTCGAGGCAAGGTCGCTGGCGTGGCCGTTGGCGAGCTTCGCCATCAGGTCGGCGGTGGCCGGCGCCACCACCAGCAGGTCGGCTTCGCGCGACAGCCTTATATGGCCGACATCGTGCTCGTCATTGCGGTCGAACAGCTCGGTGAAGACATGGTCTGCCGAAAGCGCGCCGACCGACAGCGTGGTGACGAACTGCTGCGCGGCCGACGTCATCACCACCCGCACCGACGCGCCGCGCTCCCGCAGCCGCCGGATGAGGTCGAGCGCCTTATAGGCGGCGATGCCGCCGCCGATGATGAGCAGGATGCGTTTACCGGCGAGGGTCATCCCAAGGACCAGTTCCTTGCCCGTTGTCATGCCGGCCTCAGCGCCGACTCGATATCGGTATGGACGAAATCATCACCTTTGAAGAGCAACGGCAGATTCCGTGTCTTAGCCAAGGCGTAGGCGAAACAATCGCCCATGTTCAAGGCGGCGCGATGACGAGACCCTCGGCCATATCGAGAATAAGCAAGTCGTGCAGCTTCAAGCTGGGCCGAATCGAACGGAACAACGGTAAGCTCGAGGCGGTCAACAAGTACCTGTAGCTCGGCGGCGCTGATCCCACCGCTTGACCGACAGGCAACGCAATGCGCCTCCAGTAGGGTCGCGGCGCTTATCAGTGCAGCAGACGACGTACCGAAGACATCGATAAACTCACCGGCGTCCGGCTCCGCTCCAATGATGGCGATTAGCGCTGACGTATCAACCGCGACCGTCACAGAAGCCCCTCGTCCCACATCTGATCCGTAAGCGCCTTGAGGTCGAACGGACGTTCAGGTTTCCGCCCAAGCGCCAGGATTTCGTCGCGAGAAGCTTTCAGCCGCCACCCTGCGGTCCCCGGCTTGGCTTGAGGGATAGTGGCTTCACGCAAGACATCGCGGGCCTCCTGTTCCATCGAGACGCCGCGTGCCGCAGCGCGCTGGCGCAGGACCTGTTTCACGTTGTCATCCAGATTGCGGATTGTGATGGTGCTCATGAAGCTGCTCCTTACCTTTCAATATAGGCAAGACAACGAATGACTGCAATGCTAGCACTGCAGTCATTGCATGCAGCTAAAGCAATTTCCACGCGATGTAGATCAAGGTCAGCGCGATCACCCAGAGCGCCACGCGGCCGGAACGGGTGTGGCGCGCTTCAGCCTTGCCGATGGCGCGCGCGGTCGCCTCGTCGAAACGCAGGCCGTTCTCGGCCATCAGGTCGATCTCGCGCGACAGCCGGTCTGTGCGGGCGGCCAGGTCCGGCGCCTGGCGCGCCAGCGCCAGCAGCGCCTTGGCGCCGTCGCGCGCGTCGGTGAGCAGCCCGCGCGGGCCGAGATTGCCGGCGATCCAGTCGCCGACCACCGGCTCCGAGGTCTTCCACATGTTGAAGGCCGGATCGAGCGTGCGGGCGACGCCTTCGACGACCACCATGGTCTTCTGCAGCAGGATCAGTTCAGGCCGCGTCGCCATGTCGA
>JAFKFE010000042.1 GCA_017308345.1 Alphaproteobacteria bacterium
CCGCCCGCGAAGCGATGCGACAGGCCCCAATCGCGCAAGGCGTCGGCCACCGGCCGGTGGCGCCGGCCGATGTCTTCAAGAACCTCTATGGCCGCCGCCAGCCTTCCGCCCAGTCGCATCCCGTTTTCCGCTTACACCGCAAAATTGGCTCCAGCCCGCTCTTAAAGCGTTTCAGGGCTGGATTGAAAGAGTTCTGTTCGCGCCGGCCGTGAAACCACGTTTTTCAAACCGGGCGATTTCCCCGAACGGTCTTCCAAGCGGGCGACACCGCTGGAAAACAAGACAATCGGTCAGAATATGAAAGGTCTCTAATGTTTTTGACTGGCGGATACAAGCAAGCTTTCGGGCTTAACCTCTCAGCTTTCCAAGCGTTGTCCGCGGGAATACTCTCCCCGACAGTGATTCGCGGCGCGGGAAACGCGGTTCGACGGATCCTATGAGGAGAGGGCAATGAAGACTTATCTGGCAGAAGTACTCGGCACGTTCTTGTTGGTGTTCATCGGCACGGCCTCCGTGGTCACGGGCGGTTTCGGCGGCGCGCTGCCGCTCGGACAGGAAGGCATCGGCCTGGCGTTCGGCATCGGCCTGATCGCCGCGGCCTATGCGATCGGCCCGATCTCGGGCGCGCATCTCAATCCGGCGGTGACGCTCGGCGTGTTCCTGGCGGGGCGGATGCCTGCCAAGGATGTCGTCCCTTACTGGATCGCGCAGGTCATCGGCGCCATCATCGCCTCGCTCGCGCTGTGGATCATCGTTTCCGGCCAGGCGGGCGGCCACACCGGCGGCTTCGGCGCCAATGGCTGGGACGAGACGAAATGGGGCATGAGCTCGGCCTTCCTGTGGGAGCTGATCGGCACCTTCACCTTCGTCACCGTGATCCTCGGCGTCACCAACGCCAAGCACACCACCGCCTTTGCCGGCCTGGTCATCGGCCTGACGCTGTCAGGCATTCACTTCGCCATGATCCCGGTGACCGGTACCTCGGTCAATCCGGCGCGCTCTATCGGCCCGGCGCTGTTTACCGGCGGCGCGGCGCTCAGCCAGCTCTGGCTGTTCATCGTCGCGCCGCTGATCGGCGGGGCGATCGCCGGCGTCGTCGCCAAGGCCGGCATCTTCGAGAAGGACTGACAAGTCCGGACAGACGCAAGAAAGGCGCGGGCCACGGCCCGCGCCTTTCTTATTGAGGCTCTTAGCCTGATCTAGTGCGTTTCACCGTTTCACGGAAACGGCGAAACGCACTATCTCTTTGTTTTTACGCAATTCCGGGCGGAAAACCGCTCACACTTTTCCTGGAATTGCTCTAGAAGCGGTCCGCGTTCATCACCTTGTTCCACGCCGCCACGAAGTCCGTTGCGAACTTCTGCTTGGCATCAGCGGTGGCATAGACTTCCGCCAATGCACGCAGTTGCGAGTGCGAACCGAAGATGAGGTCGGCTCGGGTACCCGTCCACTTCACCTCGCCGGTTTTGCGGTCACGGCCCTCGAACACATCCTTGGCTTCCGACGTCGCCTTCCATTCCGTGCCCATGTCGAGCAGGTTGACGAAGAAGTCGTTAGTCAGCGTACCCGCGTTCTTGGTGAACACGCCATGCTTGGACTGGGCGGCGTTGGCGCCGAGAACACGCAGGCCGCCGACCAGGACCGTCAGCTCCGGCGCCGTCAGCGTCAGCAGCTGCGCCCGGTCGACCAGCGCCTCCTCGGCCGTCAGGCGCTGCCTGCCCCGGGAGTAGTTGCGGAAGCCGTCGACGGTGGGCTCCAGCGGCGCGAAGGAATGCGTGTCCGTCTGCTCCTGCGAGGCATCCATGCGGCCCGGCGTGAAAGGCACCTTCACGCCCTGGCCCGCATCCCTGGCCGCCTTCTCGACCGCCGCGGCGCCGCCGAGCACGATCAGGTCGGCAAGCGAGATCTTCTTGCCGCCCGACTGCGCGGCGTTGAAGTCCTTCTGGATCGCTTCGAGCTTCTCCAGCACCTTGGCGAGTTGCGCCGGCTGGTTGACGTCCCAGTCCTTCTGCGGGCTGAGCCGGATGCGCGCGCCATTGGCGCCGCCCCGCTTGTCGGATCCGCGGAAGGTGGAGGCCGACGCCCATGCCGTCGAGACCAGTTCCGGCACCGAGAGGCCTGAACCGAGGATCTTCGTCTTCAGCGCCGCGACGTCGGCATCGTCGACCAGTTCGTGATCGACCGCCGGGATCGGATCCTGCCAGATCAGCTCTTCCTTCGGCACGAGCGGGCCGAGGTAGAGCACGCGCGGTCCCATGTCGCGATGGGTCAGCTTGAACCAGGCGCGGGCAAACGCGTCGGCGAACTGGTCGGGGTTCTCGTAGAAGCGGCGCGAGATCTTCTCGTATTCAGGATCGAAGCGCAAAGCGAGGTCGGTGGTCAGCATCGAGGGCGCATGGCGCTTCGAGGCATCATGCGCGTCCGGCACGGTGCCGGCGCCCATGTCGTGCTTGGGCTTCCACTGATGCGCGCCAGCCGGACTCTTCGTCAGCTCCCACTCGTAACCGAACAGGTTCCAGAAGAAGTTGTTGGTCCATTTGGTCGGCGTCGTCGTCCAGGTCACCTCAAGGCCGCTGCCGATCGCATCGCCGCCCTTGCCGGTGCCGAATTTGCTCGCCCAGCCGAGACCCTGCTGTTCGATGTCGGCGGCTTCCGGCTCCGGACCGACCAAAGCCGCGTCGCCGGCGCCATGGGTCTTGCCGAACGTGTGGCCGCCGGCGATCAGCGCCACGGTCTCCTCGTCGTTCATCGCCATGCGAGCGAAGGTCTCGCGGATGTCGCGGGCGGCGGCGAGAGGATCCGGATTGCCGTTCGGTCCTTCCGGATTGACGTAGATCAGGCCCATCTGCACGGCGCCGAGCGGGTTCTCCAGGTCACGGTCGCCGCTGTAGCGCTCATCGGCGAGCCATTTGCCCTCGGGGCCCCAGTAGATGTCCTGTTCCGGCTCCCACACATCGGCGCGGCCGCCGGCGAAACCGAATGTCTTGAAGCCCATCGATTCCAACGCGACATTGCCGGTGAGGATCATCAGGTCGGCCCAGGAAATCTTGCGGCCATATTTCTGCTTGATCGGCCACAGAAGCCGGCGGGCCTTGTCGAGGTTGACGTTGTCCGGCCAGCTGTTCAGCGGCGCGAAACGCTGCTG
>JAFKFE010000043.1 GCA_017308345.1 Alphaproteobacteria bacterium
CCTCGCCCCGAAAATGCTTTATGCTTAAAGATAATTGCAGATGCATATGTTTTCGTCTAGTAGGTATATTAAGGGCCGCAACGAGCCTTGATGATCACCGACAAGAGGGAACAAAGACCATGGACACGCAGAAACTCCTCGGCGAGGTCGCCGGCCAGCTGCTCTCGGGCGCCATCAAGGTGGTCGACCTGTCGGCGCCGCTCGGGCCAGATACGCCGCTGATCAAGCTGCCGCCGGAGCTTGCCGTCGACACGCCGAAGGTCGAGATCCACTCGATCTCCAAATACGACAAGAACGGCCCGTGGTGGGCCTGGAACTGGCTGAAGCTCGGCGAGCATTCGGGCACGCATTTCGACGCGCCGCAGCACTGGATCACGGGCAAGGACTATCCGGACGGCGCCACCGACACCATTCCCGCCCAGAATTTCGTCGGGCCGGTCAACGTCATCGATTGTTCGAAGGAAGCTGCCGCCGACCACGATTTCCTGCTCACCGTCGACCATATCAAGGCCTGGGAAGCCAGGCACGGCGCCATCAATCCCGGCGAGTGGGTGGTGATGCGCACCGACTGGTACAAGCGCAACGGCTCGGAAGCCGAGTTCCTCAACGCCAACGAGACCGGCCCGCACACGCCCGGCCCGACGGCGGAAGCCATCCAGTTCCTGATCAGCAAGGACATCAAGGGCTGGGGCTCGGAGACGATCGGCACGGACGCCGGCAAGGCCGGCGGCATGGAGCCGCCATTCCCGGCGCACACGCTGATGCACAAGGCCAACCGTTATGGCCTCGCCAGCCTGTGCAACCTCGACCAGCTGCCGCCCAAGGGCGCGATCCTGATCGCTGCTCCGCTCAAGATCGAGCACGGCACCGGCAGCCCGATCCGCGCGCTGGCGCTGGTGCCGCGGGGTTGACGCCAAGGCCACGGCGATGAGCGACGTCGATCACATCATCGTCGGCAGCGGCATCAACGCCCTGGTCTGCGCGGCGATGCTTGGCGCCAAGGGCGCCAAGGTGCTCATGCTCGAGCGCAACGACCGCATCGGCGGCTGCATGCGCACCGAGGAGATCACGGCACCCGGCTTCGTCCATGATGTGATGGCGACGACTTTCGTGCTGTTCATCACCTCGCCGGCCTTCGCCGCGCTCGGCAAGGACCTCGCGCGGCATGGGCTGGAGTTCTGCCACACCGCCACGCCGACAGGTGTGCTCACGCCCGACGGCAGCCATGCGGTGCTCACCACCGACCGCGCCGCCAATATCGTGGCGCTGAACCGGATCGCCTCCGGCGATGGCGACCGCCATGGCGGCGATGTCGGCGGCATCGAGCGCAACGCCGGGCTGCTGTTCGGCCTGCTCGGCGGCGCGCTCTGGTCCTACCCGACGACCAAGCTCATCGCCGGCGAGGCCTGGCGGCGCGGCCCGCGCGACCTTGCCGCCTTCATGGGTGAGGCGCTGGTGCCCGCGCGGGGTTGGCTTGAGACGACCTACACATCCGACCTCGTCCGCGCGCTCTGGGCGCCCTGGGTCCTGCATGCCGGGCTCGGCCCGGAAGATGCCTTCTCCGGCCAGATCGCCAAGGTCATCGCCTTCGCGCTGGAGGCCGCAGGCGCGCCGATCGTCAAGGGCGGCGCCAGGAACCTGCTTGCCGCCTTCGAGGCGCTGATCAAGGAGCGTGGCGGCGAGATCCGTGTCAACGCCGACGTCGCCTCGGTCGTCCAGACAGGCAGCCGCGCCGGCGGCGTCCGGCTCGCGTCCGGCGAAACGCTGAACGCCGCGAAGAGCGTCATCTGCTCGGTCACGCCGACGCAGCTCTATGGCCGCCTGCTCGGCAAGGATGCCCCAAAGCGCGACGTCGAGGCGACGCGCGTTTATCGCTACGGCAAGGGCAATTTCCAGATCCACTATGCGCTGAGCAAGCCGCCGGCCTGGCGCGGCGAGGGACTCGACAAGGTGGCGCTGCTGCATCTGACGCCGGGTTTGGATGGTGTCTCGAAAGCCTGCAACGAGGCGGTGCGCGGCCTGCTGCCCGAGGTGCCGACGATCTGCGTCGGCCAGCCGCATGCGCTCGACCCGTCGCGCTGCCCGGACGGCAAGGCGATCCTCTGGCTGCAGCTGCCGGAAGCGCCGCGCCACATCAAGGGCGATGCCGCCGGCAAGCTCAACGCGCTCGCCGACGGGCGCTGGACCGACGCGCTGCGCGAGGCCTATGCCGACCGCGTCGAGGCGATCCTCGCCAACCACATCGATGGTTTCCGCGAGACCGTCATCGCACGCCGCGCCTATTCGCCGGCCGATCTGGAAGCGATGAACGTCAACCTGGTCGGCGGCGATCCCTATGGCGGCTCGTCCACCATCGACCAGTCCTTCCTGTGGCGGCCGTTCAAGGCGAGCCGCAACCACGAGACCGGCGTCAAGGGCCTCTATCACATCGGCGCTTCCACCCATCCGGGCGCCGGCCTCGGCGGCGGCTCCGGCTTTCTTTTGGCGGGGAAGCTCTGATGGAACAGAACATCCCGCAGAAGCGCCAGCGCATCTCGACCCTCGGTCAGATCGGCCTGCAGCAATTCGCGCCCTATCTGATGAACCGCATCATGGGCCGCTACAACGCCACTTTGCGTGACGACTTCCGCAAGCAGGGCCTGACCATTCCACAGGTACGCACGCTCGCCGTGCTGTCGGTCACCGACGGCGTCACGGTCAATGACCTTTCAGTCTACACTGTCATCGAGCAGTCGACCTTGAGCCGTACGCTCGACGCGCTGGAGGGCCAGGGCCTCGTGCGGCGCGAGCAGGGCGTCACCGACAGCCGCATCCGCCATGTGTTCCTGACCGATGACGGACGCGCGCTGTTCACCCGCGCGTGGCCGGCCATGCATGACGCTTTCGAGGCGATGTTCGACGGCGTCGACGATGCCGAATACGCGGCGCTCATCGCGACGCTGCAGAAGATGCTGAACAACATTCGCAAGCACGAAATCTAGATGTACGCGCCGCCGCCCCGGGCAAGGGAAGGCGGCAACGGAAGGAGGCAGAGATGGCCGAACGGTCTTTTGCCAAGGAAGTCGAAAAGCTGAGGCTGGGGGCGGGCGAGGAATTCGCCGGCGAGGGCATCCTCGCCATCACCAAGGCGCTCTTGCAATG
>JAFKFE010000044.1:0-3134 GCA_017308345.1 Alphaproteobacteria bacterium
GACAAGAAGATCGGCGACGCCAATTTCGACATCGAGAACGCCCGCATCGAGGATGTGTTGAAGCAGCAGAAGGTCATGGAAGGCAACATCGCCGACCTGATCATCGGGCTGGAGGACGCCACCAACGTCTTCGGCGCCGAGTTCGAAAGCATGAAGAACTACACCGGCTGGGAAAACTTCGTCGGCGTCTTCTCCGCGCAGCGCGAGCAGCGCATGCGCACCGACCGCGTCCGCAACATGTCGCTGGCCGGCAACCTGCAAGAGCTTTTGGCGAAGTCGGATACCATCGTCGGCATCCTGAAGGCGCAGAAACAGGTCCTCGACCAGCGCTACAAGACCTCCGAGACCAGCCTGTCGCAGGTGATCGAGCGCCGCAAGACGACCATGACCAACCTGGAAGCGGTGCAGAAGCGCATCGAGGAATTGAACCCCCTGCTGCTCGACATCGAGAACAGGATCGCGGCCTCGACCACGCAGAAGGAGCGCACGGAACTCGAGGGCGAGCGCTCGAAGATGGCGACCGAGTACAATGAAAAGCAGGCCAAGGAGCAGGAGCTGCTGGCCGAAAGCCAGACGCTCGAGCGCTACACCTCGATGTTCCAGACCTTCGTCGATTCGCTCAACAACCAGATCGCCGCGCAATCGACGCTGATCAACAAGCTGACGATCGACACCGAGCAGCGCATCGTTCTCTACAAGGCCCTGGAAGATTCGCTGAAGACAGCCGCGCAGCAGGACGTCGCCCACAAGATCAACACGCTGGGCAGCCAGGTCGACAACACGGCCGAGGAGACGATGGCCGGCATCGGCGCCGCCTCGCAGAAGCATATCGGCGACCTGCTTGAGATGCATGAGAAGAACATGGTGGCCTCGGCCGACATCCAGCGGCGCAAGAAACTTGCCGACGATGCCTTCGCCCGCCGCTTCGACGATGTGATGAAGAAGCACAACGCCGCCAACTATGTACAGCAATAGGCGGCGCCGCTGACTTCATCTCCACGGCAGCCACATGACACCTGAGAACGACGCGGCGGCACGCTATTTCTCCGCCATCACGGCCGCGCTGAGCGGGCTGGAAGTATTCATGCGCGACGACCGCTCGCCGCTTTACCGGCACGGCATCGTCGCCAGGATCGTCGCGGAATATATCGCGCGGCTGGACAAGTCCTTTGCCTGCTGGCGCAACCGCCTGGGCTTCATGGACACCTTCCGCATTTCGCGCGCCGAGAGCGGCTATCCCGTGTTCCAGAACCTGCTGGAGCTGGAAAACGACCGCCAGCAGGCAGATAGCCGGCTGGCCAACATCGCTCAGGCGGCGGAACTGCGCGAGGAGATGGCCGACTTCATCCTGCGCCACAAGGAGTTTCCCGAAGCGCTGCAGAGATCGATGGCCGAGCGGCTCTATCTGGAGGACGTCAAGAGCGAGGCGACTTTCGGGCCGTTCACCCTGGCGCAGACGGCCAAGGTCTCGGTCAACCCGAAGACCATGCGGCCCTACTACCTCGTCCACTGGGCCACCTTCGACGGCAGCGCCAACCTGCCGCTGGTCTACATGGTGACGGTGGAGGACTCCTCCGAAAGCATGGTGCGCCAGCTGGTCGACGTGAACGGCAAGCTGAACGAGAAGGTCGATATCCCGCTTCCCGTCGACGGCCTGCTCAACCCCGAGCTTGCGCACCGCTTCGACGACTTCACCGAAAAGAACTCGGCCTACACGCTCTCGCCGGCGACCATCGCGGTCAATCTCGACAAGGATTTCGAGCCGCTGCACCCGAAGCAACTGCGGCGGGTGGTGCTCGGGCCCTTCTACTCGGCCGGCATCACCGACAACAATTCGACCGTGACCGAGGTGCTGGCCAAGGTGCGCAAGCCGGAGAACGCCTGGCTGCTCACCTGGACCATCCAGGAGGTCTTTTCCAAGGGCGAGAAGCCCGGCCGCAAAGGCCTTTTCTCCAGCGAGAAGACCACGCAGGAGTTCTTCATCAACACCGACGATCTCGAAGCGGCACGCCAGGGCGTGTCGAGCTACGAGAATCATGCGCTGATCCCGCACGAGGCCTACCAGGCGCTCTATGCCGCGGGCGAGGCGCAGAAGATCTTTTCCGGCTACAAGGTTCACGTCCTGTCCAACGGGCAGGTCATCAGCGACGTCTGACCGTCAAACCGCGGAGCATCCTTCATGGACACCGGCCTGACAACAATCTCGGAAGCCGCAATCGAAAAGCACCGCGCGATCGCGCAGAGCTTCATCACCCGCATCGTTGTGCTGGAGGATCCCGTTCGCGAATCGGGCACCGCGCTCGCCGGCACCAATCGCCGCTTCGTCTCGACGGTGTCGGTCGGCTCGGTGCGCCGCACGCGCGAGGTCGAGCTCTCGAAGACGGTGGCGGCCATCCACCCCGACGACCAGTTGATGACGATCCCCCAGCACACGCTGCTCTACCGCGCCCGACGCGGCCTGGCGATCGCGCTCGCCATATCCGACGTCTTCGCCGAGGGCTCCGACCTCGAAAGCCTTCAGGCGAAAAACGCGCGCGCGCCGCTGGAAGGCGACGAGGCGGCCACCTTCAAGAAGCTTCTGTCGGCATCGGCTTACGTCTCCGCCTTCAGTTTCGCTTCCTACCTGTTCCAACTGATCGACGGCGATGGCGAGGCGCCGAACGACAGCCCCGAGCCCGACTTCCTGTTCGACACCCCGCAGGACGCGGTGAAGTCGATCGTCGCCGGCCTCGACAAGGCGATCGCCGGCTCGAAGGACGACGCCGACCTGATGACCCGGGCGCGGGCTTTTGCCCGCGTCGCCATCGACGGGCTCTTGGCGCGAAAAGGCCGCTTCGACGGCATCGGCCCGTTCGAGAACGCGCATATCCGCATCGATGTCGACGACTTCACTCTCGACGGCTTCGACGTCGCGCCCGGCAAGCGGTCCAAGCCGCTGGTGATGACCTTCAAGAAGCCGGAAGAGGTGGTCGGCAACCACATCGCCAAGTACCAGTCGGTCAAGCTCGCCAAGATGCTGATGGCCTATGACTTCGAGCGCGAATTGAACCCCTTCGTCGAGCTCGGCGGCTTCCTGTTCACCTTCATCGGCGACGGCGCGCCCGGCACCGGCAAGACGACTTTGATCCAGATGA
>JAFKFE010000044.1:3143-3789 GCA_017308345.1 Alphaproteobacteria bacterium
GCCTGGTCAACGGCTACTGCCAGGTGGCCGGCTACCCCTTCGCTTATGAGAATTTCGGCGTCGACCAGATTTCGTCCTACCAGGGCAAGTCGGGCCAGAACTGCCGCCAGTTCATCAACAACGTCCTCAATCCACTCGTCATCGGCTTCGGCACCATCGACGACATCGACCAGGTGGCGGCGCGCCGCTCCGACGACCGCGCGTCGGCCGGCCAGCAGGAGATCACCGGCGTCCTTATGGATGCCTTCGCCGGCGCCTCGACGGTCGTGCGTGGCAACTGCTCCTTCGGCATGTTCTCCAACTATCCCGAGAACGTCGACGACGCGCTGCGCCAGCGCGCTGGCGCGCGCTGGCTGGTCGATGGGCCGCAGACGCGCGACGACTACATCGACATCTTCGTTCTGCTCGCCGGCAAGAACCACAAGATCCCGCTGGGCAAGCACGAGCTCTATGCCGCGCAGGAAATCCAGCGTGCGGTGAGTGAGGCTTACGAAGAGCACGAGAAGCCGCGGGAAGACGGGCTGATAAAGGTCTATGAGCGCTACATGAAGGAGAATGGCGCGCCGAAGACCATGGCTGATGTCGGCACCTATCTGCACATGATCAAGGATGCCGAACCGCGCTTCACCGGCCGCGCCATCAAGAA
>JAFKFE010000045.1 GCA_017308345.1 Alphaproteobacteria bacterium
TCTGATATTCCTTGCCGGTCAGGTGCACGCGCTGTCCGCCGACCTCGACCGTCTTGGCATCGAGATTGACCACCAGGTCGCCGGTGGTGATGACCGACTGGGCATGGCCCTTGGAGCGGCGCACGATCGCATGGATGCGCGCCACCAGTTCGTCCTTGTGGAAAGGCTTCGTCATATAGTCGTCGGCACCGAAGCCGAGGCCGCGCACCTTGTCCTCGATACCGGCCATGCCGGACAGGATCAGGATCGGCGTCTTGACCTTGGAGAGGCGCAGCGTGCGCAGGACTTCGTAACCCGACATGTCGGGGAGATTGAGGTCCAGAAGGATGATGTCGTAGTCGTAGAGCTTGCCGAGGTCGACACCTTCTTCGCCGAGATCGGTCGTATAGACGTTGAAGCTCTCCGATTTCAGCATCAGTTCGATGCTCTGTGCGGTTGCACTGTCATCTTCAATCAGCAGAACACGCATTTCATTCCCCTTTTCTGCTGCCGGGCCATGCCACGACCCGTCCGGGACCCGGAGCAGTGATTGCCTGAACAGAAGGTGCCACCGACTGGTTAACAAATCCTAATTTCGTGTCACCCACGATATCAGATTTTTTAACCCCTTTCTACACCCACTTGAATCTAATAACGAATCACAGACCAAAACCGCTAATGCACCACATTAATAAGTCAGCCTAAGTGACTCCAGAGACTCGCAGGCCAGGGCTTCCGCCGAGAGCCGGAATTTTTACCCGGCCTTAAGTCCTCGCCCGTATGATTAACAATGCCCGTAAACGAATGGTTACCGCCGGCGAAAATCTTTAGGGCTTTGTTTCCCATAGCCCAGGGAAAGCCGGGGGAAATGGGCGGCGCTTGGGTCGTTCCGGGCGGATTGGACGGTATTGCAGGTGTGCGTTTGCGGAGTATCGAGTCATGAAGTCACGTGAAAACCTCGTTCGGCTGAAGCAGTTTCAGGTGAATGAGAAGCGGCGGCAGCTCTTGCAGTTGGACATGATGATCGCCGAGTTCGAGCGCATGGCCGTCGAGCTGGAGGCGCAGATCATCGCCGAAGAGAAAAAGGCCGGCATCACCGACATCAACCATTTCGCCTATCCGACCTTCGCCAAGGCGGCCCGCCTTCGCCGCGACAACCTCAGAAATTCACAAAGCGACCTCGCCCAGCAGCGAAGCACCGCCGAATCATTACTCGGCGAAGCTGAAGCGGAGCTGTCCAAGGCGGAGATGCTGGAATCGCGCGACACCAAGATCCGCGAGGCCGAAACCGGCGGCCGCAGCGCCATGATCGGCTGATCGCCCGCATATTTTGCGGTTACTGCCGGAGACAGACCGGCATCTTCAGGACCGGCAGCCGGTCGAATCGGCCCCGCCGCCGGCTTCAGGATGCGGCGGCCATCTCGCCGTGATCAGCCGATGCCCGGGCTCGGGCTTCCTTGATTTCCGGCGTATGCTCTTCCGCCCACGACCGGATCTGGCTGAGCAGCCCCGCCAGGTTCTGGCCAAGCTCCGTCAATTCATACTCCACGCGCGGCGGAATGACCGCAAACACCTCGCGCCGGACAAGGCCGTCACGCTCCAGCACACGCAGCGTCTGGGTCAGCATCTTGGGCGTGATGCCCTCCAGCTTGCGCGCCAGTTCGCCATTGCGCAGCCGGCCGCGCCGCAGCGCGCAGACGGTGAGATAAACCCATTTGCTGGCCAGCATCTCGAGCACGGTATGCGACGGGCAGGTACGCCGGAACGCATCATAGCCGAAGGGTGTGTCATCACTATCCATGAGGTGCCTATATATAGAAAACGTACATACTGGACAATGGCATGTTACTATCCAAATGATAGCGGCACACTCACCAACAGGAGGCGTTCATGCGTGCCGTTATCCAGAACTCCATCGGCGGCCCCGAGGTCCTTTTCGTGGCCGAGCAGCCCGACCCCTCGCCCGGGCCCGGTGAAGTGCTCGTCCGCGTCAAGGCGGCGGGCATCAATCCGGTCGACGGTGCCGTGCGCGGCGGTTTCTACCCCCTGCTCGGCGAGCCGCCCTTCATTCTCGGCTGGGATATCTCAGGGACCGTCACCGCGCTCGGCGACGGTGTGACCGCCTTCAAGGTCGGCGACGACGTGTTCGGCATGCCGCGCTTCCCCAAACAGGCCGGCGCCTATGCCGAACTGGCCGCGGCGCCGGCGGGCGAGATCGCCGCGAAGCCCGCCGCCATCGACCATGCGCATGCCGCGGCCTTGCCGCTGGCCGGGCTGACGGCCTGGCAGGGCCTCGTCCGCCATGGTCACCTGCAGGCGGGACAACGCGTGCTGATCCACGCCGGCGCCGGCGGCGTCGGCCATCTGGCCGTGCAGATCGCCAAGGCGCGAGGCGCTCATGTCATCGCCACAGCCAGTCCGGACAAGCTTGATTTCGTTCGCTCGCTCGGCGCCGACGACGTCGTCGACTACACCAAAGGCAACTTCACCGGACAGGTCCGCAACGTCGATCTGGTGCTGGACGCAGTCGGCGGCGACCATGTCGACGAATCGCTGAAAGTGGTGCGTGATGGTGGCGTCCTGATATCGTTGCTCGGCGTTCACGACGCCTCCAGGACGAGGGCAAAGGAGCGGAACATCCGCGTTGAACGCATGTCCGTGACGCCCGACCGCGACGGCCTTGTCGAACTCGCCAGGCTGGTCGATGCAGGGAAGCTCTCGCCCCACGTGGCGAAGACCTTCCCGCTCGACCAGGCGGGAGCGGCCCATGCTTTCCTCGCCACGCGACCCATCGGCAAGATCGTGCTGACGGTCTGAGGCTTGCGCGAAAGCGAAAAGGGCGCGGGGTTCCGCGCCCTTTTCGATTAACGGCTATCCGGCCTAGTGCCGGTACTGCTGGATCCGCGTGGTGCGCAGCCCGGCAAGCCCGTATTCGTCGATCGATGCCTGCCAGGAGAGAAATTCCTCGGTGGTGAGCTTGTAGCGCTGGCAGGCTTCCTCGAGGCTGAGCAGGCCGCCGCGCACCGCCGCGACCACTTCCGCCTTGCGCCGGATAACCCAGCGCCGCGTATTCGTCGGCGGCAGATCGGCGATCGTAAGAGGGCTGCCGTCGGGCCCAATAACATACTTGACTCTAGGTCTAACCAGATCGGTCA
>JAFKFE010000046.1 GCA_017308345.1 Alphaproteobacteria bacterium
CCAGTTCTTCGGCGAGCCGGCCAAGAGCTGGCTCATCCTCCGATCCTGGTCGCCTGTCATTGCGGCTTGTTTCGACATTGCTTTCTCCTCCTTCGCAAGATCTGAATTCCGGCGCCCGGCTATCCGGTGGACCGTTCCCTCAAGGCAAGCACCGCCGCCAGAACGACGAGGCCGAAGATGATGTCACGCGACGCCGACGGCAGCGTCGTTCCGGCAAGCAGGGTTTGCAGGGCCGTCAGCAACAGGACGCCGCCCAGCATTCCGACATAGTGGCCGCGTCCGCCGGTGATCAGGGTGCCGCCGATGATCACCACCGCGATCGAGGGCAGCAGATAGGTGTCGCCCATGCCGAGGCTGGCCTGTCCTCCGAACCCGGTCAGCAGGATGCCGACAAGCGCGGAGCAGACGCCGCTGAGAACATAGACGGCGATCGTCGTGGTCCGGACGTTCACGCCGGCGAGATAGGAAGCCCGCGGGCTGTTGCCCAGCGCGTATACCCAGCGGCTGAACACCGTGCGGCCGAGCAAGCCTATCGCCGCGAGCACGAATATCGCCACGAAGACGACGACGGGGGTTATGCCGAGCACCTTGCCGGTCATCAGCCAGCGCAAGCCGGGCGAGGTGAAGCCCGCGGGCGTGCCGTCGCTGAACACGAGGGCCGCGCCCTGGAGGATGCCGTTCATGGCCAGTGTGACGACGATGGGCGGCAGTCCGAGGATGGCGACGCCGACGCCATTCAGTCCGCCGATCGCCGCGCCGATGACGAGCACCAGCGGGATCACCCACACCGAGGCCAGATTGGAGCCGTTGATGAGGCCGGCGGCCAGGATGCCGCAAAAGGCAATCGTCCAGGCGATTGAAAGGTCCAGCCCGCCCGAGAGGATGACCGTGCCCTGCCCGAGCGCCAGTATGGCCAGGAAAGAGCCCAGGACGATCAGGGAATCATAGTATTTCCAGGCGAAGATCGTGTCGCCGCCATAGACGACCTGCGTCGCGACCACCACGACCACGAAGGCGAGGTACGCCGGCAGTACGATCCGCACGAGATCGGCGTGGCGCACCAGCCATGACACGTTCCAACCCTGGTCCGCGCTGCTCTGCCTGAGGGTCGCCGGCTCGAGCGTGGCGGCCGACGCCGAAAGACCGGCGCGGCGGGCCTTCAGCCGCAGGCCGACCGAGCTCAGATATTGGCGCAGCGGCGCCTCCGAGCCGAGTGCGCCCGCCATCGCGGCGACGATCAGGACGATGCCTTCGGCAACCGTGCTGTAATAGGCCGAGACATCCAGCGAGAGCAGGATGTTGACCATGACCATCAGCGTGTAGGCGCCAAGGACGGAGCCGAGGGCGCCGCCGCGGCCACCCGCCAGCGATGTGCCTCCGAGCACCACAGCCGTGAAGGTCTGCAACAGGATCGGGTCACCGACCAACGGATCTGCCGAGCCTGTCTGCGCGCTTATGAAGACACCCGCGGCGCCGTAAAAGAGCCCGCCCAGGGTAAAGGCCCAGAACCGGGTCCAGGGGACCGACAATCCCGCCGAGCGCGCGGCGTCGGCATCGCTGCCCACGGCGTAGAGCGCGGTGCCGAACCGCAAGCCCTTGAGATAGAGCCAGGCGAGAAGGGCTACGGCCACGACAAGGACGGAGGCCGGCAACACGTCCGTGATCGCGGAGCCGGAGAAGAAGGCCGTAATCTCCGGCGCGACGGCCCCGCCGGGATCCGGCATGATCAGCAGCGTTACGCCGTGCACCAGGAACATGGTCGACAAGGTGACGACAATCGACTGGAGCCTGAAATAGGCGACGAAGAAGCCGTTGAAGGCGCCGACGAGGCCGCCGACCAGCAGACCGAGCAGCACAACGCCGACCTGCGAGGCGAGCGTATCCTGCGGCAGCGAGGCGACGATCACGTTGACCAGGGAAATGGTCGAGCCGGCCGACAGGTCGAAGCCGCCTGAAAGCACCACGATCGTCTGGCCGACGGCGGCCAGCGCCAGCGGCGCCCCGCCATTGGCGAGGGAGTGAAAATCGAAGTAGCTCATCGGCGCCGGCGAGATCGCGTTCACGAGCCCGAGGGCCAGGATGAATATGAGGATGATGGCGGCGAGCCCGCGATTCCTGAGCGCCGCCGAGAACAAGCCGTTGCCGGGTCGGGCGGAAGGTGCCTGCATCGACTGAGCCATGATCAGACGCTCGCTGCTTGTGTCCGGCGGGCGCCGCCGATGGCCGCCTCGATGACCGCGTCCTCGCTGAGGTCCGCGCCATCGATCTCCCGCGCGATCCGCCCGCCATACATGACGAGGACGCGGTCGCACAGATTGGTCAATTCCGGGATTTCCGTCGAGAACATCAGCACGGCGCCGCCGCCGTCCGCGAACTCGCGGATCATCGTATAGATCTCGTGCTTGGTTCCGACATCGACGCCGCGTGTCGGATCATAGAGAAGCAGGATCCTGCTCCCGGTCAGCAGCCACTTCGCGATGGCAATCTTTTGCTGGTTTCCGCCGCTGAAAGTGCCGACCTTGCTGTGCAGCGCCCTCTGATCGACCTGGATGGCCTTCAGCGCGTCGGAGACGGCCTTCCGCTCCCTAGCGGCGTCGATCAATCCGAACCGTGTGAACTGGCTGAGGCTCGGCAGCGACGCGTTGCGCCGGCCGTCCAGCTTCAGGAACAATCCTTCCGTCTTGCGGTCCTCCGGAACCAGGCTGATACCAATATTGGCACGAATGGCATCGCGCGGCGACGTCAGCACGACGGGCTGGCCGCGAACCAGTATCTGTCCATCGCTGACGGGCACCGCGCCGAAGCAAGCGAGGAAAAGCTCGAGCTGGCCCATGCCCTGCAGCCCGGCGACACCCAGAACCTCACCCGGCGACAGCGAGAAGGATGCGCCCTTCAGCCGGTGGCCGACGGAGATGGAGCGTGCTTCAAGGGCGGGCGGCGAGACGGTCGGCCGCCCTTCGCCGCGCGGCGGGAATGTCGCGTCCAGCGAGCGGCCGACGATCATTCGCACGACCTCGTCATCCGAGAGCTCGCCCACTCTCGCGGTGCCGATGTCCTTGCCGTTCCGCAGGACCGTCAGGTATTCGCAGAAATCGTTCACCTCCGGCATGCGATGCGAGATGAAGATCGTC
>JAFKFE010000047.1 GCA_017308345.1 Alphaproteobacteria bacterium
GGTCGGCGCCGACAAGGTGGGCGTCAACTCCGCGGCGATCGCCCGCCCCGACCTCATCGCCGTGGCGGCGCCTGCACGTCCGAACGCGCCGTGCGAATTTGGATTCCGCTTTGAGTGCACTGGTTATCGCCAGGTGCCGGCGACCGCACAGCCTTGGGACCTGGAACGCCAAGCGCCGCTGGCACCAAAACTGTGGCCCACGGGGCCTGTTCATGTGTGCGCCGTGTTCCGGCCTGACTGGAAACAGGGGCAGTGCCTCTATCTGCCATGCGATCGCATGTCGATCGAGGGTCATACCGACTGGCCGGCGAAATATCCTGACCGCCTGTGGAAACCGGCCCGGGGGATCATCTGTTATCTGGAGCAAATCTATGACCTTCTCAATGAAAGCGACTATACGGGCGTGGTGGGCGCCTGAGCATCGCTTGAGCTGTCCGCGCAAGCGGTGGAGAAAGATCGTCGCCGAGCTTGAAAGGCGAGGCGGCCGTCGTCACGAAGCGGGAGTATTCTTGCTTGGCCGCGAAGGCGGCAACCGCCTAGAAGTCGTTGAGGCGATTTTTTACGACGACCTCGATCCGCAGGCTTACGCAACCGGCGTGTGCGTGTTGCATGGCGATGCTTTCGCCAAACTATGGGCCGCCTGCCGCGCAAAGAAGCTCTCTGTCATAGCCGACGTGCATACGCATCCGGCGGGCGGATTTCAGAGCTTCTCGGACAAGACCAATCCCATGGTCGCACGGCAGGGTCATATCGCAATCATCGTGCCGGATTTTGCACGCTGGCCGATCGTCGAAAATCGCATGGGCATCTACGAATATCGCGGTGACCATGAATGGATTGACCGCAGCACGGCACGTTGCCCGAACTTCTTCTACACCGGATTCTGGAGCTAGCCATGACTACGCCTGTCGATCACAACAGCCTTCACCGCACCGCCAAATACTTCATGGACGACGGCAGGGCCGAAACCCTTGACGCCGCCATGGCCATGCTGAGGCAGTTTGGGCTAACGATCTATGTTGGGCCGGAAGTTGAGCATTCGGCTCACCATCAGACCGCGCTCTTGACCCTGGTCAACCTTGCGCGGCGCACGCTGCTTGCAGGCATCGATGTGATCGGTTTGCCAGATGCGGCCTGCATTTCGCGGCTTGCGCCACACCGCAGTCTGGCTGATGCCGTGCGCGAGCTTGGCGGCGTCGTCAACCCTGCCACCCGCCATGAATGGCCAAGCGCTATCATCGGCTCGTCGGATCCTGGAGACTCGCTGTTGCCTTGCTGGCGCTTGACCTGGGAAGGATGGAGGGGTGGCGTCGTGCCTGCACGACAAGGACCACGCTTTGACGAAACCGATGCAATCGGGCTCGCACCGGCTCTTGCCGCTGCCGCCTGCGCTGCAGAAGCTTTCGCCCACCATGCCGGCGACCATCTTTTCGCAGGGCGCCGGTCGGTCGGCCTTTCGCTATGGAATCCCGGTGCCGACTGGCTTGTGGCGGAGGTCGATGAGCCCAAGCTCACCTATCTGCCGTCGCGCCTCTGGTTTATCGGCTTGGGCAACCTCGGCCAGGCCTTCGCATGGCTGTTGGCATGCTTGCCCTACAGCGATCCGTCACAGGTTCAGCTCATGCTCCAGGACTACGATGACATCGCCCTCTCAAATGACAGTACCTCGGTGCTGTCGTTCATTGGCCATGTGGGCCGCCGTAAAGCGCGCGTCGTCGCTGATTGGCTCGACGCCCGCGGTTTTGATAGCTTCATCGAAGAGCGCCGCTTCGGCGCGTGGACATGCCGGGCGGATGGTGAGCCCGCAGCGGCCCTGTGCGGCGTAGACAACGCACTTGCCAGAGCTGCGCTTGAAGATGCTGGGTTTGGCCTAGTCGTCGAAGCGGGTTTGGGGGCAGGGCCGCAAGCGTTCCGAAGCTTAGCGGTGCATACATTTCCAAGCTCTCGCCGCGCTTCCGACATTTGGTCGAAACATGTCGGACAGACGGCAGAGAGCACTGAAAACATGCCCGCTTACCAGCAGCTCAAGCGCGCAGGGATGGATTCCTGTGGCCTGACGCAATTGGCGTCGCGCACAGTCGGCGTTCCTTTTGTCGGCTTGATCGCGGGTTGCTTGGTGATCTCCGAGCTTCTCCGGCGCCTCCATGGTGGACGGGCCTTGGAATTCGCGTCTGGCTCTGTAGCATCTCTCGATGACCTTGAAGCCGGGCCGGTAGAGGCCCCGCCTTACTCTTTCGGCCACGTTACTATCGGCTGACAATACCCCGCCTGACATCCATTGCGTGCGGATGTTCGACGCCATTGTGGGCGAAGATTTGCGACTGCCGATAGAGCGGCGTGTGATCGCGATATTTGCTGATCAGCACCTGCGCCAGCAACGCCGGCGTCGCCAGCGCCGGCGAACTGTGCCGACGCTTCATGGCAATCTCCGGCGTCGGCCCGGTGACGGCACTTTCGTTCATGACGGCGATCGATGATCCGTCGCGCTTCCGCCGCTCACGCGACGTCGCGGCCTCCTTCGGCCTGACCTCGCGGCGCTGGCAGTCGGGCACCTCGATCGACGTTCAGGGTCACATATCAAAGGCCGGTGGTGCTGATGTGCGACGCTTACTTTACGAGGCGGGGTCGGGCTGATGACGCGCTTCAACGGCACGGACAAGGTCAAGAGTTGGGGCCATGCGATCGCCAAACGCTCGTGCCACCGCAGGGCCTGTGTCGCTGTGGCGCGCAAGCTGGCGGTGATCATGCACGCGATCTGGACCGACGGAACGTTCTATGTCGGCGATCCGGCGGCAAGCCAGGCGGATGCCGGCCGGCGTGCCCATGGCAAGGCTCGCAAGCTACTCGGAGCGCATCGATGAACAGAAGACCGACAGTTGAAACGCATGGTGCCGGCACGCTGACGGGCGCCACCTGACACAAGGAATCCGCTCCGGCGGATGAGGACTGATGCAGACCAGGAATGACGGAACGCACGTTATCTTGCCTGCGGCCGCGCCGATCGCGAGACGGCCGGACCGCGCCGGATTGCCTGTGCCACGACGGTTCCCGAGCTGCAAATAAGCAGCGCTGCTACGCCGTCGCAGAGCGCGGAAGACTGCACGGGGCATCGGAACTCACCGCAAGAGTA
>JAFKFE010000048.1 GCA_017308345.1 Alphaproteobacteria bacterium
GTTCATATCCTCCATCGGCACCACCTGCGCCAGACCGCCGCCGGCGGCGCCGCCCTTGACGCCGAAATTCGGGCCGAGCGAGGCCTCGCGGATGCAGACGATCGCCTTCTTGCCGATGCGGTTGAGGCCGTCGCCGAGGCCGACCGTGGTGGTGGTCTTGCCTTCGCCGGCGGGCGTCGGGTTGATGGCGGTGACCAGGATCAGCTTGCCGTCCTTCCTGCCCTTCACCGACTTGATGAACTCGGCCGAGACCTTGGCCTTGTCATGGCCATAGGGCAGGAGATGCTCGTTCGGGATGCCGATCTTGGCGCCGATTTCCTGGATCGGTTTCTTCTTGGCGGCGCGCGCGATCTCGATGTCGGACTTCACTTCGGCCATGACGGCTTTCCTCTGGATTGGGCGGTGGAAGAGACGGTTTTGATCCTTTGTGCATGTGCGAAACGCCGCACGGACGCAGGGGCATGTTCTAACCCTGTCGCTGCCGCGGCGTCAACTTTCATGCAACTAAGTTTCCTGCTAAGAAAGAGCGTTCCTGCTGCCGGGCTGCTGCCAGTCGGCTGTTTTGAGCCCGGTCGTTCGCGGCGTATAGAAGCCAGAGCGGAAAACGTTCCGCCGTCTCAAAACAGCCGCTGAATGCGCGAAAAGCGACAAAGGCGACGGCGCAAATCCACCATCGCCGCGTTGCCTGGAAGCGCCGCTACTGCGTCAGCACGTTGCTGATTTCGACCATGTTGGAGCGCACGCGCAGGATGTAGAAGCCCATCGTCGTCAGATGCGTCGGCAGCAGCCAGCCATCCTCGCGGCCGTTGGCGATGATGAAGGGCTGGATGCGCAGCGCCGAGACGAACTGCTGATCCATCGTATCCCACAGGTTCTGCAGGTGCTTTTCCTTGATCACGTCGTCGAAGTCGGCCAAGGCGCCTTTCATCAGGCCGTAATAGGCATAAAGCTGGCCGTAGGCGAACCAGAAACGGTCGTCGGCCCGGGTATCGAACCAGCCGTCGTTGTGGTTTTCGGCACGCTCCTTGAGGATCGCTGAGGTCGAGCCGATGTCGCTGGCAATGCGGTCGATATACTGCTTCAAATTGTCGGCGCGGGCATCGAAAGTCGCCTGGCAATTCTCCAGGCGATGATTGAACGAGCGCAGCTTGCGCACCGCGTCGCGATAGTAGCTCGGCGTTGGCGTCTTGGGTCCAAAGGGGTTCAGGCCGAAATACCAGGTGTACTCGTCAAATTGCAGATTTCCGCGCGCGTCCTGCAGGTCGGCATCAATCTGCGAGGTCCCGCGCACGCGGCCAAGATTGTCGGCGAGTTCGGTCGCGGTGCGCCGCACCGCCTGGTTTATGCCGCGCTGGAAGGACGCCTTGTTGTCCATCCACGGCGTGTTGTCCCAGTCGATGCCGAACAGGCCGAGCTTGTAGAGGATCATCGACGAGATCCAGGCATTCTGATTGACGTTGAAGTCCGTCAGATCGGCGGCGACCTGAGCGATCGCCGAGTTGCCGCAGGTCTTGGCCGTGTCAGTGCCGGTGCCGGCCGAAACCTGCTCGCCGGCGGAAACGTTGCGCTTCTCGAAAGTATAGGTGTCGGGATAGCCCGGGTTGAAATTGTTCCACCACTGCGTGGCGTAAAAGAAATTGGCGTAGAGGCCGATCAGCACCACGAGCGCGAGGCCGACCACTGCCTTGAGGATCCAGCCGCGCTGTCCGTACCAGCGGCCGACCCACATGAGCGGCCACAGGATGACGCCGATCACGAAGCCGATGCCGCGGCCGATCCAATGGAAGACCTGGGTGAAGAAGTTCACGATCGGATCGAGCATGGCTGTGGCATCCCCTTAGCATGATGCCAAAAAGTTGCAGACTTTTTGGGTAACATCATGCGCCAAAACAACAAGTCAGAACGAAATGACGGTTCATTCGTTCTAATCAGTCAGGCCGTAAAGGCGCGCGCGGAACGTCGCCTTGTCCTTCAAATATGTGGTTTTCAGAACGTCCACAACATGGCTTCGCCAGGCGTCGCTGAAGCCATCATAGTCCTTGTAGAAGCCCGGCTTGTTGAAGACGTAACGCGAGACGAAATCCTGCGGCACGAAATCCGAGATCAGCTGGTTGGTCAGCCAGGCATCGGGATGGTCGGGCCTGGCGCGCACGACCAGGAAGCGCTGGCGCGGCGGCACATCCTCGATCTTGAGATGGCCGAGCTGGGCGATCTCGCGCTTGGCGGCGTTGAGGAAAGGGAAATTCCCGTCCTGGGCGATCAGGTCGGCATGGCCATGGATCCAGGTCTGCAGCCAGACCTTGTCGACATCGGTCAGGTTGCGGTTGGGTTCGGCTTCGCGGATCAGCGCGCGCACGATCATCTCGGCGCGGTGTTCGAGATAGCCGGAGGCCTCGATCCACGAAGCACGCGGCAGGTCGAGACGCCCGGTGGCGGCAAGGAAGCGGAACACCTTGTCGGCGTCGTTGATCGACAGATAGCTCACCTGCCAGGGGCGTGAGCGGCGGAAGCCGGGAGCGGCCGGATCGCAGATCACCGTCGTCATGTCCGGATCGACGAAGACATAGAGCCCGCCGAAATGGCTGGTCCAGTAGGCGTTGTGGCGGAAGATCACCTGGTCCGGCACCAGCGCGTTCTCGCGGATGTCGCCGCAGACCTTGGCGAGATCGACCATGCGCTGAAGCATGGCGTTGTCGCGCCAGGCGTCGGGCTCCTGCTTCAGCCGGTCGACGAGCTTGCCGAGCTCGGCCGCCTTGCCCAGCACGTCCTCGGCCGACAGCACCTTGAACTCGACCTGGTTGATCGAGAGCAGGTCCTCGATGTCGTTGACCTTGGGAACGGAGTCCTCGATCTCGCCGTAGATGACGTCCTTGATGGTCAGCGCGTCGATGGCGCGCCGGTTCTTCGACATGAACTCGAACATCAACTGCGAGGTGTTGGAGAAGGCGGTGTGCACCACCGGCAGGTCGATCTGCGACGGCGTCAGGATGATGAAGCGGCGGTTGACCTCGTTGGGATCGAGATAGTCGTAGTCGCCGCACTCCTCGGCGATTTCTGGCGAGAAGCCGGTACGGTCGATCTGGAAGCTCTGGAGCCTGGTGGGCTGAAGGCCGAAGGCGGCAAGAGCTTT
>JAFKFE010000049.1 GCA_017308345.1 Alphaproteobacteria bacterium
CGCAAGCAATCGCGATCCCTATCCACCTGACGACGCTGATTCCAATGGTGAAAGCGGTGCTGGAAAGCTTTCCGCACGAGCAGATGCGCGACGGCGACGCCTATATTCTGAATGACCCATATACAGCTGGCGGCACTCATTTGCCCGACTTCGCGGTGATAACGCCAGTCTTTCACAATGGTGAGGTTATCGCGCTGGCCGCCGCGCTGGCGCACCATCAGGACGTTGGTGGAATGACGCCGGGCTCCACGCCCACCAATGCGACCGAAATCTACCAGGAAGGCATCCGCGTTGCGCCGATGAAGCTTGTCGACGCAGGAACCTACGATCACAGGCTCATGCGGACGCTACGGCTCAATGTCCGCCTTCCCGACATCTTCAGCGGAGACGTCAACGCGCAACTCGCCGCATGCAGGATCGGCCAACGCCGGATTCAGGAACTGGCCGATAAGCTTGGAACAACCACAACGACAACGATTTTTGCTGATCTTCTCGATCGCTCCGAGCGCCTCACCCGCGCCGCAATCGCCGAACTTCCGGACGGGGAGTACCACTACGTCGACTATCTCGACAATGATGGCATCGATCTCGACGCGCCGATTCGCATAGAGGTGAAGGCTATCGTCAGCGGTGACAGGATAACGTTCGATTTCACAGGAACAAACCAGCAGGTCAAAGGGCCTTTCAACTGCATGCCCTCGGGCGCGCTCTGCGGTGCATGTTTTGCGGTCCGTGCAATCGGCGGTTCCCATATCCCTACGAATGGCGGCTGCTTCCGCCCCATCGAGATGGTTCTTCCGGAGGGTTCGCTCGTCAATCCACAGGAGCCGGCGCCGCTTGGTTGCCGCACGGCGACCATCAAGCGTCTGACGGGCACGATCCTAGGGGCGGTGCGGCAGGCCGCACCTGACAAGATCCCGGCCGATTCGGCTGCTCAGCTTGTCAATGTAGACTACGGCGGAACGGTGCCAAGTCATGGTCGCTTCGTGATGACGCAGGTTCTCGTTAGCGGCTCCGGTGCCAGCGCCGGATCGGACGGGGTCGACGTGATCGAGACGGATGCGACCAACACCGGCAACGTTCCGGTCGAATCGGTCGAGATGGAATCGCCTTTCCGCATCCATCGCCTTGGCATCGCGACCGACAGCGGCGGAGCAGGCAGGCAACGTGGTGGCCTCGGATGTTACGAGGACATCGAGCTTCTTGAGGGGGAAGTCACGATCTCCTATCGCGGCGAACGCCACTTCCATGCGCCTGCCGGTGCCAATGGCGGCTTGCCAGGCGAGAAGAGCTTTGCGTACATCCTCCGCGCCGACCAGTCGAAAGACACCATAAAGTCCAAGACGGTCACCAAGATGAAGAAGGGCGACAGGCTTGTCCTGCAGACCGCCGGAGGCGGGGGATACGGAAGTCCCGAAGCGCGCGATCGAAAACTTCTTGCCCGGGACGTCTTCGACGGCAAGGTGAGCAGGAGGCAGGCGATCGACGTCTACAAGCTGACCGAAGTCGATCTGGCATAACGGGGTCCGAACAAGAGCAAAGCGACATCGTACATTAAGGGGCGAACGAAGCTGGGACTCTAGGCAGCCCGCGGCAGCCAGTGGAAAGTGAAGCGACCGGAAACCTTCCGGCAGATGCTGCTCGATATCCCAGGTGTAGATGCCTGTCAGATTGATGTCCTCCCAGCTCAGCGTTGAGATGTGCTTGAGCAGATGATCCGGAATCTCGCAACGCACGTTTGTGTAAGTTGGGGCCCGCCGCCACAAGTGGGATATTGGTGCAGCCGTCCTCAAGCGGCGACCGTATATGAATTTGACCAGGCTCGATTGACCGAGCCGTGTCACGCAATCGGGCCCGGCTCTGGATTCCGCGACCAATTGGAGGAACACGATGCCGCTCTAACACCCCTCCTGACCCCAGCATCATCATGTGAGCTTGGGATCAAACATCTAGAGCCCGGGAATTGGCCCGGCAGTCGCAACCTGTCCTTCAGTGTCATATACATGGAACTCAAGAGGAGGCTATGATGCCGGTCGTGCGCGGAAGGTGGTTCAGTGGCAAGGATGCCAAGGCGAAAGCAGCCGTGGCTGCTGAAATCACCGAGAGCATCGTCAAGAACACCGGCACAGATCCGAATTACATCTCTGTTCGAGGATATCGCGCCATCGGATTGGGTCGGCGCAGGCAAGCTGTTCGGTGAAGAGGCCGAAACGTCCTGATATTGCGGTATGCTGGTTTCGCGCAGGGCAGCCGGGCTTGATCCAGTGTCAAGGGCGTGGCCCGCCAAGTTCCTTTTTCAGCGCCTCGATGAAGAGCTGGGTGCGAAGCGGCAGAAGCCTTCGGCCGGGGACGATCGCCCATATGGGGATCTCGGCGTGTCGCCAGCCTTCGAGCACCCTGACCAGCAGGCCTGACCGCAGGTTCTCCGCAACGAAATGATCCGCGAGGGGTGCGATACCCGCCCCGTTCAGCGCCATATGCATGAGGATGCCCGGAGAGTTTGCCGTCATGCGGACTGCCGGCCTTCCCTCCCAGACGTCGGCGGCGGACCGAAGCGTGAGACGCATGGGCTCTCCGAGGCGCTGGGTCAGATGCAGGAGACGATGCGCCACTAGACCATCCGGGTTTTCCGGCGCGCCGTACTCGCCAAGATAGTTCGGAGAGGCATAGAGACCCATTTCGATGGTCCCAACCCTCCTGGTCGCCAGTGTCGCGTCATCGTGGAGATCGCCGATGCGAACCGCGAGATCAAAGTTTTCCGTAACCAAGTCGACACGGCGGCGCGAAACGTCGACATCCACCGAGATTCTCGGATAGGAGGCCATAAAGCGCGTGAACAACGCCCCCAGCATGTCGCTAGTGAAGTCGGTTGGTATTGAGATCCTCAAATGCCCGCTCGGCTCCGACGTCCGGCTATCGACGAGCGCCACCATCGCTTCGACCTCTGCAGCGATCTGCTGCGCATGAGTGAGGACCGTTCCCCCGAAGTCGGTCAATGTGATCGTTCGCGTCGTGCAATGGAGCAGCTTTTCTCCGAGCCGGCTGTCTAGCGCGATGATCCTGCTCGGAAATGCGTAATCATCCACTGTCCCACCGCGTCGTTCCAGCCATGCGAGAAGGCTGGAG
>JAFKFE010000050.1 GCA_017308345.1 Alphaproteobacteria bacterium
GGTGCGCGATTTCAGCGGCGGCAGCTGTTTCTACGCGAACGTGACGTCGGGACCAGGCGCCACCCCCGCGATCGAGGGATACGGAACGGCGGTCCAGCCCTTCGAACAACTGCTCAACGATTTCCAGACCAGATTTCATATCGAGCCGGACATCAGCGTGCGCCTCATCACCCTGTCGCAGTGCGGAGTGCCCACTTTCCTCCGCTTCCTTGACCGGAGTTCGGCCGCGAAGCCACAGCTTGTCCTCGACCGGACATCGGTCCCGGATGGCTCGCCCGTCAGCGGCGCGCTCTATACGGGCGGCGGGCTCGTTTCGAACATCATGCTGATCGACCACAAGGGCGTCGCCTTCAACCTCGACGACCGCATGGTGCCGCAAACCGACAAGGTGACCTTCAACATCCCGATCGGCCTTGCCGCCGCGGACAAGGCAGCCGGCAAGGCGGTGCCGCAGATCATGCTGGTGATCACTGGACCGAAGGACATCCAGGCCGCGATGTTCTCCAGGCCGACGCCGGCCTCCGAGCTTCTGCCCAGGATCCTCGAGGAGATCGAGGCCGACGGGTCGCAATTCTCCGCCACGGCCACCTATTTCCGGCTTGGCGGATAGCATGAACGCCGATGGACCTTCGTACCTTGCGTTCCTTGCATCAGCCCTCGCCACGCAAGCTGCGTAGCCGGCTCCGATTGATGTTCCCGCGCCGCACGTCGCTTGCGGCGCTGCTCGGCGCGGCGCTGCTCTCGATGCTTTCGCCCGGCAAGGCGCGCGCCGAATTCACCGTCTGCAACCAGACGCTCGACGTCGTCAATCTCGCGGTCGGACAGAAGGTCGACAATGCCGACCAGACGGATGGCTGGTGGACGATCGGCGCCAACCAGTGCGTCAACGTCATCCGCGAGGAGCTGACCAACCGCTACATCTACCACTACGCGACCGATGTGTTCGGCCATGCGATCCTCAACGGATCGACCGAGATGTGCGTCGACCGGAGGCGCTTCTCGATCCGTGGCATCGACGAGTGCTGGCAGCGCGGCCATATCGCGGCGCGCTTCGTCGAGGTCGATACGCTCGAGCAGGTGCGCTGGACCTATTTCCTGACCGGAAACAGCCCGTGACGCACTCGATCGACACGAGCTTCAAGCGGAAGAAGCAGGCGCGCCTGGCCGAGCGCCGGCGCAGGCTCTGGCGCCGGGCCCTTGCCGGCCTCGCCACGCTCGCCATCGTCGCTTTGGCCACCGGCTTCTATCTCACCAAGGACTATTGGTCGTTCGGCGATGTGAACGAAGATCTGCAACCCGTCGAGGGCATGGACGATGTGCCGCCCGACGCCTCGGTCTATGTGCCGGCGATCATCGATCTCGCCGGCGACCCGATGTGGATCACGCTGGCGCCCGACGCGGACACGGCGACAAAGGGCAAGACCGTGGCGCGCCCGGCTGAACTCGACAGTTCGGGGGCTTCGCCGCAGATCGAAATCCTCTCGGACGTGATGCTGAGCGCCAGCGAAAAGTTCATGACGACGATCCCGTCGACACAGGAGGATTTCGCCTTTTTCCAGGCGCAGCGGCAGGCGGCTCCGAAACCTTCGGCAACGGCGCCCGACGACCAGCAACCTGCCCCGCCCGCTCCGGCCGCGGCGCCGGACGATCAACAGGGCGATCCGCAAGGCGATCTGGAGAACGACCTCCAGGCGGCGCCGGACGAGAGCGACACCGGCTCGGCGCCCAAGGCCGACGCCGACGACCCCGAGGCCGGCTGGGGCGAGACCATCGACCAGGGGGAAGCGGCGCTACCCGCCTTCAAGAAGACCGCGATCGAGAACAACACGACCGTTGCGACCGTCACCAGCGAATATCAGCGCTTCGAGGCGACCGAGGACACTTTCGTCAAGGCCGGCGAGGCGCTGAAGGCGCTGTTCAACCGCGACGGGCTGGAACCCGGTTTCGTCGTCGCCATGCGCGGCTTCCGGCCGAACCGCGAGACGACGACCATGTCGCTGATGCAGGTCTCGGTCTATGCCAAGAACGTCTATGTCGGCACGCTGACGCGCAATGCGGCCGGCGCCTTCGTGTCGGGTGTCGACCCTTGGGTCCGCGAGGATCTCTTCAACTATTCCGGCGCCTCCGACCAGGGCGGGCCCAAGCGGCAGTACCGCCTGCTCGACGCGATCTACTCGACCGCGGCGCGCAACAAGGTGCCGACCAGCGTCATCGGCGAGGCGATCATGTATCTGTCGCGGGGACAGGACCTCGACGCCTTTGCCAGCGAGGACCAGCGCCTGGTGCTGATCTATTCGCAGACGCCGCGCGGCCAAGGCCAGATTTCCGGACGGGTGCTCTATGTCGGCGTCCAGGGCACGGACAAGAGCCTCGACTGTTTCGTCTTCCAGCAAAGCGATGGCCAGTATGCCTGCGTGACCGGCGACGACCAGGTCCGCTCGCTGACCGTCACCAACGGCATGGTCACGCCGGTCGCAGGCGTGATGACCTCGACCTTCGGCCCGCGCAAGCATCCGATCCTCGGCACCGTCCGCATCCACAAGGGCGTCGACTGGGCGGCTCCAGTCGGCACGCCGATCATGGCCGCCTTCGACGGCGAGATCTCCTTCCAGGGCGACGGCGGCAGCTACGGCAATCTGGTGAAGATCACGCATGCCAACGGCCGCGAGACGCGCTACGCGCATATGCAGAAATTCGCCATCGCCAGCGGCGTCGGCACCAAGGTGAAGGCCGGCGACGTCATCGGCTATATCGGCACCACGGGCCTTTCGACCGGCCCGCATCTGCATTTCGAGCTCTACCAGAACGGCGAGGCGATCGACCCGCTGGGCACGGTCACCACGGTCGCCACCGCCGTTTCCATCAGTTCCGGGGGCTCCGGCGATTCCGCGGTCGAGACGCTGACCGACCGGATCGTCCATGTCGAAAGCGGCGGCAGCGCGCGGGCCAAGAACCCGCTTTCCTCGGCGACCGGCGCCGGCCAGTTCATCTCCAAGACCTGGATCCGGATGATGAACACCTATCGGCCCGACCTCGCGCGCTCGCTTTCGACCGCCGACCTTTTGGCGCTTCGCTACGACGCGACACTGTCGCGCGAGATGGTGCGCAACCTGGCGCGCGAGGGCGAGGCCTATCTGCGCGCGCGTGGCCACCAGATCACCGCCGGCCGGCTCTATCTTTGCCATTTCCTCGGCATGGAGGGTGCTGCCCAGGTTCTGGCGGCGCCCGGCTCGACGCAACTGAGCGCCGTGCTCGGGTCGGCCGTCATCCAGGCCAACCCTTTCCTCACCGGCAAGACCGCCAGCTATGTCGTGGACTGGGCCGAGCGGAAGATGGGGCAGAAAGTGCCGCGCGTGGCGACAGACCAGGGCCAGCCGACGACGACCACCACCGAGGTCCGGCAGACGTCGCCAGAGTTCATGAAGTACAAGCAGGCGATCACCGCGCTGATAGGTTCGATCCAGGATACGCTAGAGCCCGGCTAGTCGGTTCACCAAACCTCCCGTTCCTGGATGGGCCGATTGGTTTTCAGGCCCGCGAATGGTATATTGGCGAGCAGTCACGGAGGAAATTTCAGGCCCTCGTGAACCATATCTGTGGTCAAGATCACAGACGCCCAAGAGACGACTTTGGCAGAAGCGACGTTGTCGCTTACGAAATTCAGCATGCGCAGACATCGATAACGCGCCCCTGGGGCGGAGGGTTGATCCATGAAGGCGTTCGCCATCCTTTTGGGCGGGTTGATCCTGCTTTTCCATGCCGCGTTCGGCGCCCAGGCCGCCACGCCCGACAGCGGGAAGCGTGTCGCGCTGGTCATCGGCAACAGCAAATATGTCAATGCCGTCGCCTTGCCCAACCCGGCGAACGATGCCCACCTCATCGCGTCAACGCTGCGCAATGCCGGCTTCGAGGTGATCGAAGGCGTCGACCAGGACAATGCCGGCATGCACGGCCTGATCAACAAGTTCACCGAGGCGTCCTACAATGCCGACCTCGCCGTCATCTTCTATGCCGGGCACGGCATGCAGGTCGACGGCAAGAACTACCTCATCCCGGTCGATGCCGAGCTGACGTCGCCGGCCTATCTCAAGACCCGCACCGTCCAGATCGACGAGTTCATGGCGGCGCTGCCGGCAGACCCCGCCGTCGGCATCATCATCCTCGACGCCTGCCGCGACAATCCGCTGGCGCGCACGCTGGCCGCGGCGCTGCCGAAGAGCCGCTCGCTCGGCGCCGGCCTGGCGCCGGTCGACGCAAAGGCCGACGGCATGGGCACGGGCGGCGTGCTGATCGCCTATGCGACAGACCCCGGCGCGATAGCGTTCGACGGCAACGGCGTCGACAGCCCCTATTCGCTGGCTCTGGCCAAGCACCTGACCGAGCCGGGCGTCGAGATCCAGAGCGCCCTGACGCGGGTGCGCGGCGACGTGACGGAAGCCACGCAGGGCCGGCAGCGGCCATGGCACAATGCCTCGCTGGGGCGCGAGGTGTTCCTCGGCAAGCCCGTGGCACAAACACCGCCGCCTACAGCGACGCCAGTGGCTGACGCGGCCAAGGCAGCGGCGCCCGCTCCCGTGGCCAGCGAACCGCCGTCCTGGGAGGTCGAGCAGCGGCTTTGGGACGAGGCTTCGAAGAAGAACGCCATCCCCTATTACGAGGCCTATCTCGACCAGTTCCCGAACGGCCGTTTCGCCACGGTGGCGAAGCTCAACATCGACCAGTTGAAGGATCCGGCCGCGGGCAAGCAGGTCGCGGCGCTCGGCGCGGACGATGCGAGCGCCAATCCAGGCTCCGCCGTCCGCACCTCGATAGGCATCACCGACGAGATGAAGAAGACGCAAGGCACCGAGCTCACGGAAAGCGCCATCGGGCTCGACCGCAGCGGCCGCATCGACCTGCA
>JAFKFE010000051.1 GCA_017308345.1 Alphaproteobacteria bacterium
AGGAGTTCTCGACCCGCATCATGCGCGGCGACCGGATCGTCCTGCGGCTGCCCAATACCGGCGACTACGCGCTGATGACGAAGATCATCTGGCCGTTGATCGCGCCGAGCGTCACCATCGTCACCATCCTGACCTTCATAGGCAGCTTCAACTGGTTCGAGATCCCCTATGTCATGGCCGGCCTGACCGGCTCGCCCGGCGGCTCGACCGATGTGCTCGGCCTCTATTTCTACCGCACGGCCTTCGGCAGCACGACCACCGGCATCCAGGATTTCGGCCAGGGCAGCGCGCTGGCCGTGCTGATGTTCGTCTTCGTCGCCGGCGTCACGGCAATAGCCCTGCGCTACCTGCGCCGCCGCGAGATCGAGCAGTGAGGGATCGCGGCGAGACGATCGGGAACGGCGCCATCCAGCTCCTGCTGGCGGTCAATGCCGTCATCATGATCTATCCGCTGTTCGTCATGGTGACGTCGTCGTTCAAGACCAACGCCGAGATCTTTTCCTCGCCGCTCTCGCTGCCGACGCATTTTTCGACCGCCAATCTGGAGAAGGTTTGGACCGAGACCAATTTCGTCCGCTATCTGGCGAATTCAGTCGGCATCACGGCGGCCTCGGTCGCGCTGATCCTTTTGTCCAGCACGCTCGCCGGCTATGCCATCGCCCGCTACCGGTTCCGGCTGAGCTCGCTGGTGCTGATGTTCTTCCTGAGCGGCATGACGGTGCCGCTGAAGCTGGCGATCATCCCGCTGTTCATCCAGTTGGACACGCTCGGCCTCGTCGACAGCTATCTCGGGCTGGTGCTGGTCTATGTGGCCATGGGCATTCCCTCGGCCGTCTTCATCATGACCGGCTTCCTGCGCACCTTGCCGCGCGAGTTGGAGGAATCCGCCCGCATGGATGGCGCCAGCGAGTTCCGCATCATGTGGTCGATCATGCTGCCGCTGGCGCGGCCGGCGCTGGGGATCGGGGCGATCCAGAACGCGGTGCCGATCTGGAATGACTTTTTCTTCGCCCTGGTCCTGATCACTTCCGATAATTTGAAGACACTGCCGCAAGGGCTGACCGTGTTCGTCGGCGAATTCACCACCGATTGGGGGGTGTTGTTCACCGGGCTGACACTGGCGGCGCTGCCGATTACGCTGCTCTACATCGTGCTGTCGAAGCAGTTCATTTCGGGCATCACGCAAGGTGCGGTCAAATAGGGCGCGGTCAAATAGGCGCGGTCAAATAGCGAAGAGATCGAGGATCATAAGTGGCGAACCAGAACAAGATCATCATCACCTGCGCCGTAACGGGCTCGATCCACACCCCGTCGATGTCGCCGCATCTGCCGGTGACGGCGCAGGAGATTGCCACCGCCGCCATCGAGGCGGCCGAGGCGGGTGCTGCGATCGTCCATCTGCACGCCCGCAATCCTGTCGACGGACGCCCCGACCAGTCGACCGAGGCCTTCGCCCCTTTCCTTCAGGTCATCAAGCAGCGCTCCAACTGCGTCGTCAACATCACCACCGGCGGTGCGGCGACGATGAGCGTGGAGGAGCGCGTCAGGCCGGCCAAGGTGTTTGCTCCGGAAGTCGCCTCGCTCAACATGGGGTCGATGAATTTCGCGCTGTTCCCGATGCTGGAGCGCTTCAAGACCTTCAAGCATGACTGGGAGCGGCCCTATCTCGAATCCTCGCGCGACCGCATCTTCCGCAACACCTTTGGCGACATCGAGCACATATTGCGCACCTGCGCCGACAACGGCACACGCTTCGAGATCGAGTGCTACGACATCGGCCATCTCTACACGCTGGCGCATTTCGTCGACCAGGGCCTGGTGAAGGCGCCGTTCTTCGTCCAGAGCGTGTTCGGCATCCTGGGCGGCATCGGCACGCATCCGGAGGACGTCGCCCATATGAAGCGCACCGCCGACCGCTTGTTCGGCAACGACTATCACTGGTCGGTCCTGGGCGCCGGCCGCCATCAATTGCCGATCGCCACGCAGGCGATCGCGCTCGGCGGCAATGTGCGCGTCGGCCTGGAGGATTCGTTGTGGATCGGCAAGGGCAAGCTCGCCCGCTCCAGCGCCGAGCAGGTGACCAAGGTACGCCAGATCATCGAAGGCCTCGGCGCCTCGATCGCCACGCCGGACGAGGCGCGCCAGATCCTGCAGCTCAAGGGCGGCGACAAGGTCGCGTTCTGAGGAGAAGCTGACCGGCGCCGCCGAGGTACCGCTAGCCAAACATCCGCTCGCCCTGCTCGTCGACGAGCTGGATGCCCTTCTTGATCGAGATGTCGACGGCATCGTCCAGGCCGGCGAAGCGGTCGGCGCGGATGAAGCGGTGTTCCTTCATCACGCCGTCCACTTCCTTCGAGACGACGCCGCAGGTCTGGTACTGGCCGTCGGCCTTATAGGGCGTCGCGCTGATCAGGAATCCCTTGTGTTCGACCTGCTTGGCCGGCTTGGCGGAGCCGGTCTCTGTTGCCTCGCTGCTACCACCACCGCCGAAAAGCTTCTTCAGAAAAGACATTTTTTCAAAACTCCCACTTCACGCGGACACAAGAGGAATCACGGTTATCCCTTGTTCACGCAGGCTTTGCCTCAGCATGCGCGAATGCGCCGCCGTGTTCCAGCCCCTTGACGAAAACGCCGACCAGGAGCTCGACCTGGCGCCAGATCTCCTCGGCCTGCCTGCTGTTCGAATTCGCCACATAGCCGCTGGTTACGATGCCATGCACGCTTGACCACAAGGTCCGTGCCGCAAGCGCCCGGCGTTCGTCGTCGAGGCCGAAATCGCCTGCCTTGAGCACGCCGGCGACGATGTCGAAGAGTGCGTCGAGCAGCGCGTCATAGGCGTCCGGGCCGGGCCGCGTCGCGCGGCGCCGGTTGAAGGCAAGCACCGCCGGCCAACTGCCGGGATGCGCCTCGACGAAACGCACATAGGCGGCGGCCATCGCCAGGATGCGATGGCCGACATCGGTCACTCCTTGCCTTTCGAGCTCGGCCATCGCCGCCAGGCCTGTGGCGCCGAGCCGGTCGAGCAGCCGCATGTTGACGGCGCGATGCACCTCGTCGAGATCGGCAAACAGATTGTAGAGGGATCCGACCGAGATGCCGGCCTGCTCGGCGATGGTGCG
>JAFKFE010000052.1 GCA_017308345.1 Alphaproteobacteria bacterium
GAGAACCGCGCGCTGCATGGCCGGACCAAGGCCGAGCGCGAGCGCGACCGGCTGATCTCCGAAAAAGCCGGGAAATTCGTGGCCGGCCATCGCCGTGAAAAGCCTGACGACCCTGGCGAGCGCTGAGTCCTGCGATGGCCGCGGTCGAAAAACGTTCGGTAACGATCCGCGGTCACCGCACCAGCTTTTCGCTGGAGCAACCCTTCTATGACGACCTCATCGCCATCGCAGCCGAGCGCTCGCTGTCGCTCGCGACCCTGGTCGCGGAGATCGACGAGACGCGCACCCGGGATGCGAACCTGTCTTCCGCTCTCAGGCTCTACGTGCTGGCCTGGGCGAAGCGCGGCTCGGGCAAGGCGAGTTAAGCGGGATCGCCTACCGACAAGATGGCTTCGGCCAGCCTTTCGATGGCCAGAACCTCAACCGCCGTCGAGCGACTTCAACAGATTGTCGATCGTGAACGGATTGGCCTTGGGCTTCGCCGGCGTCGGGGTCGAACCGTCATTGACGCCGGGCAGCGATCCGTCGACCTTCGGCGTCTGCTCGGCCGCCTTGCGCGCTGCCTCCAGCTTCGCCTGCTCGGCCTTCTTGCGATCGGCTGCGGCCTGCGCCTTGGCCGCCTCGTCCGCGGCCCGCCGCTCAGCCTCGGCCTTCGCCTGTGCATCGGCCTGCGCCTTGGCGTCCGCTTCGGCCCGCGCCTTGGCGTCCGCTTCAGCCTTCGCTCTGGCCTCTTCGTCCGCCTTGGCTTTCGCGTCGGCTTCCGCCTTTGCCTGTGCTTCCGCCTCGGCTTTCGCCCTGGCTTCCGCCTCGGCCTTCTGCCGCGCCTCTTCCTCCTGCCTGCGCAACTCCTCCGCCGCTCTGTCGCGCTCCGCCTGCAGCGCTGCGTAATAGCGCACCTCGCGCCGCAGCCGCTGCTTTTCGAGCAGCGCCGCCTGCATCGCCTCGACCCGCTGCTGCTCCTTCTCCAGCGCGCGCTGTGTCAGGAACTGCGCCAGCGGACCGCTGTCGAACTGGAGCGCGGTCGCCCCGAGCGCGCCCGAGAGGCTGAAATTGACAGCCGGCTCGGAGCCGACCATCGCCTCGTCGCCGGGACGGTAGGTCAGCGCCCCCTTTGCCGTGATGGTGCTCGTGTTGAGATCGGCGGTCACGTCGGCGGACAGGGCCGCGCCGGGATTGTCGAGACTGATCGGCGGCGCCCGCAACGTGCCATTGGCGACGGTGAAGGCCACATCCGTGTCGCCGGCGGCGAAACTGCCCTCCCCGGCGATCCGCGGCGCGAAGTCGGCCGTCTTGGCCGCGTCGATGTCGCGTCCGATCGCGTCGGCCTTGGCGATGATGGCGGCAAACCCGTCCGGATTGATGCCGTCCACTTTCAATCCTTTCAGCGCCGCGGTGCCGGATCCGGACAGGGCCGCAATCATGGCATCGACCGATTTGCCGCTGGTCGACAGCGACGCCGAAAGGTCACCGCTGCCGCCGATCCCGGCGCCGGGCAGAATCGCGGAAAGATCGCCGCCTGCAAGCCTCATCTGGCCAGAGAACAAGCCGGTGCCCTCCGTGTTCTTCAGGTCGAACAGGCCGGTCAGATCGCCGCCATGGAGCTTTGCCTTGAGGTCGGAGACATGGATGCCTTCGCGATCGAGCTTCAGCGAGAAGGAAGCGTCATGCGCCGTGGCGAACGGACCGGCGGCCAGCGCCGAGGTGTTGAGATCGAGGTCGGCGTTGAACGGCAGCGTCGACTTCTGGCTGAACGGCGTCATCGGCCATCCGCTCTTGGCGGGAGCGAAGGACTGGTCACCGAACAGCGAGACCGCCAGAGGATCGAGGTCGAGTTCGTCGAGCGCCAGCGCCCCGGCCAGATGCGGCAGTCCGTCCTTGGCGTCGATGTTGACGTCGCCGGACACCGCCGCCTTGTTGATCGAACCGGCAAGACCGCTCAGCACCAGGAGCCCGTTGCCGAAATCGGCATCCGCCGCCAGCGACGCCGAAGTCCCGGTCCCCATGCCGGGCAGGCCCACGCCCGTTGTCATCAGCCACGGCTCGATGTCGGCGGCATCAAGATTGACCTTGCCTTTGGCGGTGGGGCCTTGCGCCGTATCGGCGACGGTCCCGTCGAAGCCCGCCCTGAAATCGTCGGCGGTCAGATTGAAGCTCGTCGCGAGGCCGCCGGCGACCGAGCCTTTCGCCGAAATGTCGGTGTTGGCGTGGCCGAGCATGCCGAGCGGCAGGGCCGGCAGGCCGTAGAGCGCCAGCAGCGTGGTGGCGTTGTCGTTGCGGGCGTTGAAGGTGATCGATACCGGTGCCTCGGAGAGCTTGTCCACGGTTCCCTTGCCGGAAAGCGAGGCCGAGAAGGCCGAGCCGCCAGCCTTGCCTTGGGCAGAGAGCGCCAGGCCCGTTGTGCCGTCGCCATTATCGGCGGCGCTGGTCAAGAGATCGATTCGCGCGTCCTGAAACAGCTCGGGATAGGCGGCCGCGCGGCTGGCCAGGCCTCTGAGCACGGCATCGTCGGGATAATGCTCGGCCGCCACATCGATCAGCGGCTTGAGGTCCACCGCCACCACGGACGCGTTGAGCTTGCCGGTCGGGCTCTGCGGAAAATCCTTGACCCTGCCCGTGGCGCTGATCGACGCGCCGGCCAGCCCGCCGATCGAAAGCCGGTCGATCTCGAGCAGGCCCTCGCGCAGCCGCAGCGCCGTGTCGACGGTATCGGCGCTCAAGCCGCCGGCGCTGACCGGACCCGCCTTGATCTGGAAATCGAGATCGCGATCCGAAAAGCGGTTGGCGCCCTTGTCGCTGATGAAGATCGAGGCGAAGGCGGCGAGCCCGTCGAGGTCCATCTCGCCGCCCGTCAGCCGCATCAGCACCGATGGTCTGGCGCCGTCCGGTTGGCTGGAATCGATGCTGCCCGAGAATTTCGCCTTACCGAGGATGAGTTCGAGATCGCTGAAGGACTGCCGGTTCTCGCTGAGATCGACCTTGGCCTTGAAACCCGCCGCGGGCAGCCGGCGGATGGCCTCGTCGACATCCTTCGACAGCCAGGCCGCGAAACCGGAAGGCTGTGCGACGGCGAGCAGCAGCGAGCCGGTGAAGCCGAAATGGTCTTCCACGCTCAACATGCCGTCGCGGAAAGCGACTTGACCGACCAGCCCCCGTCGACCGGCTCGGCCGACAGCCGCACGTCGCGCACCGTCGTATCGCCCGCCACCACCGCCGGCAGCCGGACCTCGAGCGTGCCCGGTATCGTCGGCTTCGGCATGTGCTGCAGTGTCTGCTCGAATGCCGCGATGCGCTGGTCGAGCGTGAAGCCCGATCCGGCGTTACCGCCGACCGCCTCGTCGAACTGCACCTGCGCGCCATTGGCCTCGACCGCGAAATGGGGCTTCAGGCCGAGATCGACCGAAGCCTTGCCGTCGGCTGTATAGGGATTGTCGAGCGGCCCGGTCTCGAAGCGGAACTCGTCGACATTGAGCTTCTGGTGGTCGAGCGTGAACTTGCCGTTCAGCCGGAAGCCCGGGTCGGGCTTGCCGGTGCTGATCTTGACCGGCTCGCCATCATTGCCCCGTAGCTCGGCCGAGTTTTTGTCCGCGCCATTCTTGTCAGAACTTGTGATCTTGAACTGGCCGGAATAGACGGCGGCGCCCTTGACGATGCCGGCATTGCCGTCGGTTTCGATGATCAGGGGATAGGCATCGGGGTCGGCCTTCAGCCTGAGCCGCATCTGGCCGTCCGCTTCCACCTTGCCGGTCGAGGCCGAGACGTCCGCGTGCAGGCCGTCAAAGCGAAGCGTTCCGTCCATGCGCCAAGGGCCGGTGAGCGCCTTGGCCGAAATGGTCGAGTTGATCTCCGAGATCAGGTGGCTGCGTCCGCCGGCGGCGTGGCGCAATTGGATCTGCCCGTCGGTGACCGACAGCTTCTCGATCGCGATCTGGCCGGGGTCGAAAGGCGTCGACGGCCGGAGCGTCCAGTCGACGGTGCCGTCGCCGGCGACATTGATCATGGCTTTCGGATGCACCAGCCGCATGTCGAAGATCAGCACCTCGCCGCGCAGGAAGGGTGCCAGTTCCGCATCCATGGAAAAGGTCTCGACCGTCATCGCCGGCTGGCCATCGGGCCCGCCCGCGACCTCGACATTGGAGAAGGTCACCGACGGAAACGGCAACAGCCGCGCCGTCGCGTCGCCCTTCACCGTCACCTTGCGGCCGAGGATGGCGCTCGCCTCGCGCTCGAAATCGCCTCGGTATCCCGTCCAGTCGATGAAATACGGCACCACCAGCGCCGCGCACAGCACCAGCACGAACAGGCCACCGAAGATCACGAACAGGCGGGCGAGCATCTGTTTCTCGGATTGAAAGTCAGCCGCACTCTACCCGCATCCGCGTGTCGATAAAGAGGCAATTCCATCCGCGGCCCGTAGCCACCGGGCAATGTCGGCTGTTGCGCGACCACTCGCGGTCGCGATATCTTTTTTCCCGACCACCCTGCCCCAACGGTCACGTCCCTGGCCGCCCCCTTCAACCCAGCACGGAGCATCCCGATGTCAGGCAAGAACTGGGATAGAGTGCCCATCGACGCCCAGAGCGTCGACGCTCCGCTATCGACGGCCGCGATTTTCCTCGTCGTCACGGTCGGCGGCGACAAGGCCGCGCTTTCGAACGTCGCCTCGGTGCTCGGCCAACTCGACGACCTCGTCAAGAATGTCGGCTTCCGCGACCTGTCCGGCCGGCTGTCCTGCATCGCCGGCATCGGCGCCGGACTCTGGAACCGTCTGTCGCCCGACCGGCGGCCGCGCGAGTTGAAACCCTTCGCGCCTATCAAGGGCTCGGCGCATTCGGCGCCCTCGACGCCAGGCGACCTGCTCTTTCACATCCGCGCCGAGCGGCCCGACATGTGCTTCGAGTTCGAGCGCATCCTGCTGGACGGCCTGGGCGGCAGCGTGACAGTCGTCGACGAGGTATCGGGCTTTCGTTACTTCGACGCACGCGATCTTCTGGGCTTCGTCGACGGCACCGCCAATCCGACCGGCCTCGACCTGCCGGCCTCGGCCCTGGTCGGCGACGAGGATGCCGACTTTGCCGGCGGCAGCTACGTCGTGGTGCAGAGATACCTGCACGACATGGCCGCCTGGGGCAAAACGCCGACGCATATCCAGCAGGAGATCATCGGCCGCACCAAGATCGACAACATCGAGATCAATGACGACGACAGGCCGCGCAAGTCGCACAAGTCCCTGG
>JAFKFE010000053.1 GCA_017308345.1 Alphaproteobacteria bacterium
TGCAAGTCGGACCATCGTTCCAAGGATTCGTGAAATAGTACAGAGGAAAAATTACCGCATGTCGCTTAAGGATTAGAAATACACATCATAAGGTATTACTAATTCAATTTAAGCGCGATAATTGCGCCTCGAATTGATCAATTTTACTTAATGTTGCGAAGTTCGTGCCGAAATATTGAGCATAGTGCCACAGGCGACTGAAAATGACTGGCTTGAGAGGGCTGGGCGGTCTCGAGCAATTCCAGGAAAAGTGTGAGCGGTTTTCCACCCGGAACAACGAGATAGATCGTTTCGCCGGCTCCGTGAGGCGGTGAAACGATCCAGTCGCCTCAAGCCTCTCCCATCGCGATCGATTTCCTGAACGCCGCGTCGAGCCCTTTGGCGACGGCTTCGTCGAACCCCGCATCGCGCATCGTCTCGATCGCCGCGGCGGTGGTGCCGCGATAGCCGAGGAAAGCCTCCACCGTGTCGGCCGGCGAAGCGTCCTTCAGGTCGAGCAGGCGGCCGGTGCCGGTCAGCACCGTGTTGACGGCGCGCCGCGCGACTTCGGGCTTCAGGCCAAACGCGATGGCGTGGCGCATCATCGCGTTGGCCAGGAGGGCGGGGAAGGCCGGGCCCGATCCGGTCAGGCCGGTGAGATAGTCGATGTCGCGCTCGCTGCCGACCTCGTCCTCCAGGCCGCAGGCGGAAAAGATCGCGCGCACGACGGCGCGGTCCTGCCCGGTCGCGTCGCCGCTCGCGATCCATGGTGTGTAGGATCGCGCGACCTCGGCAGCGGCGTTGGGCAGCGTGCGCGCCACGCGGCGCGTGCCGTGCTTCTGGCCGATCTCGGCAAGGCGGATGCCGGCCATCACCGAGACGACCAGCTTGTCCTTGGCGTCGATGGCGAGCGCGGGCCAGTCCTGCGGCCGCACCGAAAGCAGGATGACGTCCGAGCGATCGGCGAGCGCCTGGTTGTCCTTCGTCCACAAAGCGCCGGGAAAACGATCCGGCCTGGCGCTGCGGTAGGAGAGGGCGAGGTCCTGCGGCCTGACCACGCCGGCTTGCAGCGCCGCGCCCGCGATGGCCCCGCCCAGCCAGCCCGCGCCGCCGACGATGCCCAGCCTGATCGCAGCGCTCATGTCCCTTGCCTCCGGTTGCAAGACGGCACGGTAGCCGCCGGGCGAAAAATTTGACAGCCTCTGTCGGATCGGCTGGAGGGCGCCCGTCCTTGGGGCATCGATCAAGGAAACCAGAGAGGAAATCGAGACATGCCGAGCACCATCCACCTGCACCGCGTCCTGGCGACCAAGCCGGAAAAGGTCTACCGCGCATTCGTCGAAGCGGACGCGCTGGCCAAGTGGCTGCCGCCGAACGGCTTCACCTGCACGGTCCACAGCCTCGACGCGAAGGTGGGCGGTTCGTTCAGGATGTCCTTCCGCAACTTCACCACCGGCGACGGCCACGCCTTCGGCGGCGACTATGTCGAGCTCGTTCCGGGCGAGCTCGTGCGCTACACCGACAAGTTCGACGATCCAAATCTGCCCGGCGAGATGGAGGTGACCGTCGCCTTGAAGAAAGTGTCGGTCGGCACCGAGATCAACATCACCCAGGCCGGCATCCCGGACCCTATCCCCGCCGAGGCCTGCTATCTCGGCTGGCAGGAATCGCTGCGCAACCTGGCGAAGCTCGTCGAGCCGGAGATCAACCAGTAGGTTTGCGAGCGGGCGGAGGCCGGCGCCCCGCCCGCCGCCTTACCTTGGGTAAGCAAAATTTCACCAAACGCTTTTATAAGCTGCGCCATGGATCGCAAAAGCAATTACGTCATTGTGCTGATGGCGGCGCTTGCCGCCTTGGCTACGTACAACATTGCTTACGGCCTGAAGATGGGCGAAATCCGCGGCAGGCTGCATTGGGTCGCCCTGGCTGACGATCCGACGCGCTTCTGGAACGTCGTCACCGGCAACGCGCTGAACATAGCGGCATCGCTGGCCATCATGTGGCTGCTCAGTTCGCGCAGCCGTGGATGACGGTCGCCCAGCAACGCCGGGCGACGCGAGCGACCAGCAGGAAACCGCCCGCCTCGGACCTTGAGCCGCGACCTCCGCGAAAACAAGGGTTTGGCCCGGTTTCGTGAATCCGGCTCTGAACCTTTCCGGCTACACCGCGCGCATCAGGCCGCCGTCGACGCGGATGCTCTGGCCGGTGATGTAGGCGGCGCCCTCCGAGGCGAGGAAGGCGATGGTCGCGGCGACTTCCTCGGACGTGCCGTAGCGCTTCATCGGCACGCTGTCGCGGCGCTCCTCGGTCGCGGGCAGGCTGTCGATCCAGCCGGGCAGCACGTTGTTGAAGCGGATGTTGTCGGCGGCATAGGTGTCGGCGAAGATCCTGGTGAAGGCGGCCAGCCCGGCGCGCGCCACGGCCGAAGTCGGGAACATGATGGTTGGCTCGAACACCCATGCGGTCGAGATGTTGATGATGGCGCCCGCTTTCTGCTTCTGCATCACCGGCGTCACCAGCCGCGTCGGTCGCACGACGTTCATGAAATAGGTGTCGAAGCCCTTGTGCCAGTCCTCGTCGCTGATCTCGAGGACCGGCGCGCGCGGCCCGTGGCCGGCGCTGTTGACCAGCACGTCGATGCGGCCCCAGCGTTCCAGCGCGCCGTCGGTCAGGCGCTTCAGGTCTTCATTCGACTGGTTGGAGCCGGTGACGCCGAAGCCGCCGAGCTCCTTGCCCAGCGCCTCGCCCTTGCCGGAGGAGGACAGCACGCCGACCTTGAAGCCGTCGGCCGCCAGGCGCCTGGCCGCCGCCGCCCCCATGCCGCTGCCGCCCGCTGTCACCAGAGCTACTTTTTCGCCTGCCATGTCCTGATCCATCCCGGGTTTGGTTGAAAGCGACCCTGTTAGCATGCGGAGCGCAGGGGATGAACCGGATTGGATTGCGCCAACGGCATCGGCGGTCGGCGAAAGCGGCTGAGCCCCCCGCGAGGGAGGGTCGGTGGCTTCGGCGCCGGCACCAAGCTATTTCGCGTTCGGATTGCCTACCCACGCATGCCTTCTCTCTTCCCAGGCAATCCGCGTCGGCGTGGGAAAGTCCGGGTCCGCAAAGCACCCCACCGCCACGGCGACCGCGTCCG
>JAFKFE010000054.1 GCA_017308345.1 Alphaproteobacteria bacterium
CCAAATCGGACTTCATCGTCTGCGATGCATGCTGGATATGCCGGCTCAACAAGCTGCTCGCCTGCGCCGTGTCGCGACGCCTGCAAGCCTCCAGGATTGCCCTGTGTTCGTCCTGCGAAGCCGGCGCGGAATGTCCCGCCCAGTAGGAGGCATGGACATAGCGATGCGAAACGTAATGGGCGTGACGGATCATCTTGAGCAAATGACCCGCCTCCGAAGGGGCGTAAAGCGAGAGATGAAAATTCAGATTGAAGTCGCACATCCAGGACAGGTCCGACAAGTTCTCCATCTTGTCTATGAATGCGGCTGCCTTCTCGATATCCCTGCTCGTCATCATCGGCATGGCAAGCTCGATGGCGATCGGCTCCAGAGCCCCGCGTATGCGGAACATCTCATCCATCTCGGCTGCGGACATGCGCGTGACGATGAAGCCGCGGTTCTTGACCGCCTGCACGAGCCCCTCCGCCTGCAGTTCCCGCAACGCCTCCCTTATCGGCGCCTTGCTGATCTGCAGCAGTTGCGCCACATCGTCCTGCTTGACGGTTGCTCCTCCCTGCAAGGCACCGGTAACGATCGCTTCGCGCAAAGCGACCGCGGCCATCTCCGGCGCCGTCTGCGCCGCCGAGGCGTGTCGCCCGACCACCTCTCGAAGGCTGGGTAGATTAGACATTCATTCTCCTTGATCGCTGAATTCAGGCCGCGAAAGTCACGCTGCCCGAGATTTCAGCGATGTGACCATCCTCGCCAGTCTTTCGCAAGCGCCCTGCAACTCCTGGTCCGAGGCTGCAATCGACAGGCGCAGGAAACCCGGCATTGCGAATGCGGTTCCGGGGACACTGGACAAGCCGTAGTCGTTCAACAAGCAGGCCGCGACAGCCACGTCGTTCGCCAGGGTCGACCTGTTGATAAGATCGCGCACGCCAATGAATGCATAGAAAGCGCCATCCGGCCGGACGAATTCGATGCCGGCAATCTCCTCCAGCGCGCTGGCAACCAGATCGGCTCTGCGGGCGAAGATTCGCGCGGCATCGGCAACGAAGGATTGGTCGCCGGTGAGCGCTGCCGTCGCCGCTGCCTGCGCGACGCCGCAAACCGAGGTGACGCTCTGAGATTGAATCTTGCTGATGCCGGCGACAAGGCCTTTGGGCCCGGCGGCATATCCCACGCGCCACCCGGTCATGGCATAGGCCTTGGAAACGCCGTTCACGACAAGTGTTCGGTCACGCAGCGACGGGCAAACCTCACCGAACGAGACAAAGGGCGTATCGCGCAGAAGGATGTGCTCGTAGATTTCGTCCGAAAGGATCAATATCCGCGGATGTCGGGCGAGAACGGCCTCGAGCGCGGCATAGTCATCGACGCTGTAGACGGCCCCGGTGGGGTTCGACGGAGAATTGAGCATCAGCCACCTGGTCCGCGCGGTGATCGCCTGTTCCAGCCGCGCCGCGGAGAGCTTGAATCCCGCATCCGGTCCGCATTCCACATAGATCGGCGTTCCCCCGTGAAGGGCGACAATGTCGCCATAGGATACCCAGCAAGGCGCGGGAATCACGACTTCATCGCCTGCTTCCAGCGTCGCGAGGAAGGCATCGAATATGATCTGCTTGGCGCCGTTGGCGACCGTGATCTCGTCCAACGAGAAATCCAACCTGTTCTCGTTGCGAAACTTGTCCCTGATCGCCCGACGCAGTTCCTCGCTGCCTGCAGCCAGGCCGTACCTTATGCCTCCGGCGCGGATTGCCTCCAGAGCCGCTTCCGCGACATGCGCGGGTGGTTCGAAGTCCGGTTCTCCAAGCGAAAGATCGATGATGTCACGGCCTTCCGCGCGCAGCTTCTTTGCCGCCATCGCGATCGCCATGCTTGGTGATGCCTTTATTCCCATCGACCGGCTGTTTTCGTATTCCATTGTTCCTTCCCTTCCTCACCGCTTGAGGCTGCGCCGCAGATGGTTTTCCAGCCAGGTCGAGTATTTCGAAATGGAGAAGCATAAGACGAAGTAGATGGCGGCCACCGCGAGATAGGCCTCCAGATAGAACGCCTGCCATGTCGTGTCGGCGATTGCGGCCCGTGTCGTGCCCAGCAGGTCAAAAAGACCGATGATCACGACGAGCGAAGTTGCCTGGAGGAAGTCCAGGAACGCGTTGATCAATCCCGGCAGCGAGACGCGCAGGGCCTGGGGCAGGACGATCAATTGCTGCGTGCGCCAGTAGCGAAATCCAAGCGCCGCGGCGGCCTCCTTCTGTCCGGACGGAATCCACTGCAGCCCAGCTCTCACCGCTTCCGCGACATAGGCCGCGAGGAAGGCCGCGATGCAGAGAAGCGCTCGGATGATCTTCGGGATCGATACGTCAGCCGGCAGGAACAGCGGCAGGACGACCGACGCCACGAACAAGGCCGTGACCAGCGGAATGCCGCGGATGAGTTCGATGACCCCGACGGCGGCGGCGCGCACCGGGATGATTTGCGACTGACGGGCCAGGGCCAACAGGATGCCCAATGGCAATGCGATGATGGTCGCGCCGACCGAAAGCACCACGGTCAGGGGAAGGCCGCTCCATTGGTCCGGGGAGACATACCGCAATCCCAGGACACCGCCGCTCAGCAATACCAGAACCGACGGCACCACCAGTGCCCACAGGCCAAAAAGGCGGCGCGACCAGAATCGGGGCACTGAGGATATGGCCGCCGCGGCCATTATGATGGCGAGGACCGCAACCACCCGCCAGAGTTCCGTCTGGGGATAGAAGCCAAACAGGATGAGTCGCCACTTCTCCTGCACGATGGACCAGCACGCGCCTGCCGCCGCCATGCAGTCCGCGGCCTGACCCGGCAGCACGACAGCGCTCGCCACCGCCCATCGCCACAGGTGTACGGCCAGATAGACCAGAAGCGCGGACAGACCGACCGTGGTCACGGCATTGTACCACGGATGAAGGAGCGGGCTTCTGACGCGGTGGCGGAAGGTTGATTGCGCCATGGTCAGCCCAGCGACAGACGTCTGTTGAGACGGTTCATGATGTCGGAAATGATGAGGTTCAGCAGAAGATAGGAAGCCACGAAGAGCGCGATAACCTCGATTGCCCGGCCGCTCTGGTTCATGATCGTGTT
>JAFKFE010000055.1 GCA_017308345.1 Alphaproteobacteria bacterium
GTCTTGTCTGCAGCATCGCAACCTCCCGTTTACGTCGAAGTAAGGTTACACCGCCCCATGGATGTGATCCAGCGCCCTCGCTGGTTCCGTAGCGGAAGGGAGCATTGGCAATGCCTTCACGCCGAATTCAGGGATTTGCCCAGCCAATCGGCAAATCCCCTGGCACGCTTGCTCGGCTGGCGGCCGGCCGGGAACAAGGCATGGATGGGAATCGTCGGAAGCGGGAAATCCGCCAGCAGCCGGCGGAGGCGACCGTCCTTGAGTTCGGCGTCGAACATCCACTCCGAGCCGAATGCCACGCCAAGCCCGGCCAAGGCGCAAGCGGTGACACCGGCCGAGCTTGACACCCTGACCCGCGAATTTTCGGGCAAGGCAAAGTTTGCCCCGGGTTCCGCCAGGCCTTGCAATGTGGCGCCGGAACTGTCGGAAGGGCCGAGGATGATCTGGTGCCGCGCCAGATCGGCGAAAGTGGCCGGCGCGCCATGGCGAGCCAGATAGGCCGGCGACGCGACGATCAGCCTCGGCGTCTGTCCGATCCGTCTGGCCATGAGGCTGGAATTGTCCAGCACGCCCAGCCTTATGGCGACGTCGGCTCCTTCCTCGACGAGGCTGCGCCGGCGATCGTCCATCATCAGTTCGAGGGAGAGGTTCGGATGCTCGGCGAGAAGTCCGGGCAGGCGGGGAATGATCGCGCGCACCCCGAATGTCACCGACAGTTCCACCCGCAACAGGCCACGCAATTCCTCGTTGCCGGCGGCGGTATCGGCCGCCGCTCCCAGCTCGGCGAGCAGCGGCCGGAGCTGGTCGAGGTAGACCTGTCCGGCCTCCGTCAATCCGACCTTGCGACTGGTGCGAACGAGCAGCCGTGCGCCGATGCGCGCTTCCAGGTCGTTCAGTATCCGCGATATGGAAGGCTGCGACAGGCCGATTTCGCGGGCGACCTGTGAAAGGTTGCCCCGCTCCGCCACGCGCACGAAAACCTCGAGTTCCTGAAGCCTGTCAGCCATTCATTTTCCGGATGATTGCTATCCTTTTCGGCAGGCTACCCCGGTTTTGAGAAATAGGCGAGGACAGCTCCGCCGCCATGAGCGCGGTCAAACGTTGGAGTGTCCCATGTCTCTTCAAGAAAAGCTCGATGCCTTCAAAGCCGACTTCGAAGGCAAGGCTCCCGAACAGGCGGTCGAGATCATGCGCCGCGCGACCGCCGGGCTTATCGCGTCCGGCCAGGCCGATCATGCGTTGAAGGTGGGAGCCGTCGCGCCGACCTTCACGCTGTCGGAAGCCGATGACGGCCCGGTTGCGTCGAGCGACCTGCTCGCGCGTGGCCCGCTGGTTCTCAGCTTCTATCGCGGCGTCTGGTGTCCCTATTGCAACATCGAGCTTGACGCCCTGCGGGAAGCCTGGCCGGAAATCCGTGCCGCCGGCGCGCAGTTGGTCTTGATCTCCCCGCAGTCCCTGGCCAACGGGCGCAAGGCCAAGCGCGACAAGCAGATAACGTTCCCCATGCTGAGCGATCCCAAGGGTGAAGTCGCCAACGCCTTCGGCCTGCGCTTCCGCCTGCCTGACGATCTGGCCGCGTTGTACAAGAGTTTTGGCGTGGATCTCCCGACGATCAACGAGGACCCGTCATGGACACTGCCCATGCCGGCGCGTTTCGTGGTCGCGCGGGATGGCACCATCGCCTATGCGGAAGTCAGCCCGGACTATACCCGCAGGCCCGATCCGGCCGACCTGCTGCCTGTCCTGCGGCGGCTTCAGAACTCCGTCGCGGCCTGAACCCGCCGGACATGAGCCAGGACGAGACCGAGGGCGGCCGGCGCGGTCAGACCTGCCGCCGCGCCGCCTCCGGCTTCATCCGCGCGGCGAGGAATTCCTTGACCCGCCGGCCAGGCGCCGGGCCGCGTACCGGCTTGAAGCCATCGTCGAGCTCGCCCGAAAGATCGAGCGTGGGCCGCTGGCCAACGGCATCGTAATTCTGCTCCAGCCAGTCGCTGGCCGCGCTTCGGCCGAGGTCGCGCAGATAGGCGAGGAAGGCCCATTCCGCATTGACCTTGGACGACGCCGACAGGCCCTTGAACGCTTCGTCGGCGTCGATCCTGTGCATGCGGATGTCACGATATTCGCCATGCGGCAGGCGACCGGCCGCGATCAGTTCCTTGACGAAGGCGATCGAGCGGAATTCGCGCAGGAGTCCCGCGTTGAAGGTGATCTCGTCGATGCGGTTCTGGATCTCGTTGGCGCTTTTCGGCGTGCCTTCGCGCACCACCGGATTGATCTGCACCAGGAGCACGTCCTCGGTCGCCGCCGTCTTGAAGAACGGGAAGAGCGCCGGATTGCCGCCATAGCCGCCGTCCCAATAGGGCACGCCCTTGATCTCGACGGCGCGGAACAATTGCGGCAGGCAGGCCGAGGCCATCACCGTATCGAGGTCGATCTCGCCGTCGGAGAAGACGCGCAACTGCCCGGTTTCGACATTGGTGGCCGAGATGAACAGCTCCATCGACCTGCAGGCGCGCACATTGTTGAAGTCGATCTCCTTCTCCACCACATCGCGCAGCGGATTGAGGCCGAGCGGATTGGCGACATAGGGTGAGAACACCCGCGACATCGTATCGAAAAAGACATAGCCGGGCGTGTTCTCGATCGACCAGTTGCCCCAAGCGACATCCCACGGCATGCGCTGCACCGGGCTGAAGCGGCCCTTCGCGGCCACCGCCCGCCAGAAATCGTCGAGCTTCCGTCGCGCTCCCTCGACGCCGCCGCGCACGAGGCCGTCCGCCAGCGCCACCGCGTTCATGGCGCCGGCGCTGGTGCCGGACACCGCCGCGATCTCCAGCCGTCCGTCCTCCAGCAACCGGTCGAGCACGCCCCAGGAAAAGGCGCCGTGCGAGCCGCCGCCCTGAAGCGCGATGTTGATCTTCTTCTTTTCCTCCGCCTTGCCGTTCTTCACCATGGCGTTCCTTGTCTTGATGCGTAGCCTGCCCTTGCGTAACGGGGGCCAAGCCGCAGCAACCAGTCGATGCTGCAGTGCAGCATATAGGTGATGACCAAGGCAAGAACACGAACACACAAGCGTGATCGGATGAAAAACCTCT
>JAFKFE010000056.1 GCA_017308345.1 Alphaproteobacteria bacterium
CGACGGCGAGCACCAGGCCGGTGCCGTGCGCGTGCTCGACGAGAGCTCCAAGCGCCGCCGCGTCGGCCTTCTGTCGCAGACCGAGGCCGACCAGGCGCAGCCGCTTCTGTCGCCGCTCTATTACATCCGCCGCGCCCTGCAGCCCTTTGCCGATCTGGTCGAGCCGTCGAGCGCCGACCTCGCGGACGCCATTCCGCAGCTTCTCGACCAGAAGCCGGCGATGATCATCATGGCCGATGTCGGCACCATTCCCGGGCAGGTCAGGCAGCGGCTGGTCGACTGGGTCGACAAGGGAGGCACGCTGGTGCGTTTCGCCGGCCCGCGCCTGGCCGCCGCCGGCAATGACGATGACCTCCTGCCGGTCCGGCTGCGCAGCGGCGAGCGCGCACTCGGCGGCGCGCTGTCGTGGACGACGCCCCAGGCGGTGACCGAATTCCCGAAGAACGGCCCTTTCGCCGACCTCTCCCCGCCCTCCGAGGTGACGGTGAGCCGGCAGGTTCTGGCCGAGCCGACGCCCGACATGGTCCAGCGCACCTGGGCCACGCTTGCCGACGGCACGCCGCTGGTGACGGGCATGAAGAAGGACAAGGGCACGCTGGTGCTCTTCCATGTCACGCCCGAGGCGACCTGGTCGAACCTGCCGATCTCCGGCAGCTTCGTCGAGATGCTGCGCCGCGTCGTCCAGCTGTCGCGCAACCAGGGCGCCGCGATCGCCAACGCCGAAGCCACCGCCGCATCGCTGGCACCCTACCGCATGATCGGCGCCGACGGCTTGCTGACGCCGCCCTCGCCCGACGCGCGGCCGCTGGTGCCCGGCGCCGGACCGCTGCCGGTGACGCTGGAAAACCCGCCCGGCCTTTACGGCTCGGAGACCGGTGTATTCGCGCATAACCTTCTCGATGCCTCGACCACGTTCGCGCCGCTGGCGCGCCCGCAGGTCTCGCTGCCGGTGACGGCCATCCCCTATGCCTTCGATGAATCGGAGAACCTCAAAGGCCCGCTGGTCGCCGTCGCGCTCCTGTTGATGGTGCTCGACACCCTAGCCGTGTTCTGGATGGGCGGCCTGCTGGCGCGCCGGCCACGCCGCGCGGCCGTGGCGACCACCGCCGCCATTCTGGTCATTCTGGGCGGGCTCTTCGGCCACGTCGACCTCGCTCGCGCCGACGATTCGAAGCCTGGCGACGCCCAGGCGATCGACGACATATCGAAAACCCGCATCGCCTATGTGATCACCGGCGAGCCGGGCGTCGATTCGATCAGCCGCGCCGGCCTCGAAGGACTCACCCGGTTCCTCATCGAGAAGACCGCGCTCGAGCCCGGCCCCCCGGCCGGCGTAGACATCGCCAAGGACGAACTGTCCTTCTTCCCTCTGATCTATTGGCCGATCGATGCATCGGCGCCCATGCCCAGCCAGGCGGCGATCGCCCGCGTCGATGCCTATATGCAGCAGGGCGGCACGGTTCTGTTCGACACGCGCGACCAGTTCTCGAACGGCATCGGCGCCGGCTCGGCAAGCCCGGCGACCGAGCGGCTGCGCGACATCCTCGCCAATCTCAACGTGCCGCCGCTGGAGCCGGTGCCCTCGGACCACGTGCTGACCAAATCCTTCTTCATCCTTCCGGAGTTCCCCGGCCGCTTCAACGGCAGCCCGCTGTGGGTCGAGGCCTCGCTCGAAGCCAGCAACACCGAAAACCGGCCCGTGCGCACCGGCGACGGCGTCTCGCCCATCATGATCACCGCCAATGATTTCGCCGGCGCCTGGGCGGTCGACGAAAACGGCGATCCGATGCTGCCGACCGTGCCGCCGGACCCGATGCAGCGCGTCTATGCGCTGCGCGCCGGCGTCAACATCATGATGTACATGCTGACCGGCAATTACAAATCCGACCAGGTGCATGTGCCCGTGCTGCTCGAACGACTGGGGCAGTAGACATGAACTGGTCCGTCTCCTTCGAACCGCTCGTCTCCTGGCCGCTCTTCGGCCTGCTCTTCGTGCCGTTGCTGCTGCTTGCGCTGGTCGGCCTGTGGTTCCGCCAGCGCGGCTCGGCGCTGCGTTTCATCGCGCTGCTCGCCCTTGCCGCGGCGTTGCTCAACCCCGTGTTCCTCGCCGAGGAGCGCGAGGCGCTGAAGAGCGTCGTCGCCCTGATCGTCGACCGCAGCCAGAGCCAGGACATCGGCGACCGCGCCAGGCAGACCGACGAGGCGCTGGCCGGGCTGCAGCAGCGCCTTGCCCGCTTCAAGCAGTTCGATGTCCGTGTCGTCGAGGCCGGCAAGTCCGAAGCCGCCGACGAGCGCACCGAAACCAGGCTGTTCAGCGCGCTGGAAGGCACCTTCCGCGACGTGCCGCCGTCGCGCATCGGCGGCGCGATCATGATCACCGACGGCGAGGTGCATGACGCGCCTGCGGGAACGCCGGAATTCAACGCGCCTCTGCATGCGCTGATCACCGGCAGCGAGCATGAGAAGGACCGCCGCATCCGCTTCGAGAACGCGCCGCGCTTCGGCCTCGTCGGCAAGCCACTCGACATGACCTACCGTGTCATTTCGACGGAAGGCGATGGCGCCCTGGTGGATGTGCGGGTCTCGGTCAATGGCGAGCAGGTCTCGGTCGAGCACGCCACCGTCGGCCAGCCGATGAAACTATCGGTCACCATACCCAATGCCGGCCGCAACATCGTCCAGCTCGGCATCGACAGGGAGCCGGGCGAACTGACGGACGCCAACAACCGGGCGATCGCGCTGGTCGACGGCATCCGCGAGAACCTGCGCGTGCTCCTGGTCTCCGGCGAGCCGCATGCCGGCGAGCGCACCTGGCGCAACCTTTTGAAGTCGGACGCGTCGGTCGATCTCGTCCACTTCACCATCCTGCGCCCGCCGGAAAAGCAGGACGGCACGCCGATCAACGAATTGTCGCTGATCGCCTTCCCGACACGCGAGCTGTTCGTCGAGAAGATCAAGGATTTCGACCTGATCATCTTCGACCGCTACCAGCACCGCGACGTGCTGCCGATCCTCTATTACGACTACATCTCCGAATATGTCGAAAAGGGCGGCGCGCTGCTGATCGCCGCCGGTCCCGAATATGCCGGCGAG
>JAFKFE010000057.1 GCA_017308345.1 Alphaproteobacteria bacterium
GCGCCCCAAAGGTTCATGCGCGGCCTGAAGACGCATCGCAGGATGCGCGAAAGGGCGATCCTGGAGCGCATCCGCGCCGGTGACCGGACGATCAGGGAGATGGTCGCGGCGATCTATCGCGACACCGATCCCCGGCTGCACGGCGCCGCCGGGCCTTCGGCAAGCGTCGGCGCGCCGGTGCGCTCTTTCAGCCGCGCGGCCAGGGGCGAATGGTCGCGATGGGTGTGGCTGACGAAGATGTGGCTGACCGGGCGGCCGCCGATCGCCGTAAGCAGCGTTTCGAGATGCGCGTCGTCTTCCGGCCCCGGATCGATCACCGCCAGCGTGTCGCGGCCGACGAGGTAGCTGTTGGTGCCGTGGAAGGTGAACGGGCTCGGATTCTTGGCGGTGACGCGCAGCACATCCGGCGCGACGGTGACCGCCCGGCCATAGGCCGGATCGAAGCTGGTGTCGAATTCAAGCGCCATGCCGGGCTCCGTTGCAATGCGGCAAAATGATTGCCGCCCGATACGGAAGCCAATATAGGAAAATCAAAGCCAGCAAATCAGCCACCCATTGAATCAGCCAGCCCGTTGAATCAGCCAGAATGAGGAAGACCATGGCAATTGCAACCACGATGCGTCCGCTCGTTTCTCTCACCCTGCCGGAAAAGGGCGCCGCCCGGCTCGCGACCCAGCTCTTCCTGGCGCTCGCCGGAACGCTGCTGCTCACGCTTTCGGCCAAGACGAAAGTGGTGCTCGGCCCGGTCGACATTTCGTTGCAGACGCTCGCCGTGCTGCTGATCGCCTCGGCGTTCGGCCTGAGGCTGGCGGTCGCGACGCTGCTCCTCTATCTCGCCGAAGGCGCTTTTGGCCTGCCGGTCTTCCAGGGCACGCCGGAAAAGGGCATCGGCATCGTTTACATGCTGGGCTCGACGGGCGGCTATCTTGCAGGCTTCGTGGTCATGGCGGCGATCGTCGGCTGGGCCGCCGACCGCGGCTGGGACCGCAATCCGTTCAAGCTGTTCGGCGCGATGCTGACGGCGGAGGTGGTCATGATGGCCATGGGCTTTGCCTGGCTGGCCATGCTCATCGGGCCGGAAAAGTCCTGGCAGTTCGGCGTCCTGCCCTTCATCGCCGGCGATCTGATCAAGGTGGCTTTGGCCGCCAGCCTGGTACCGGCCGTGTGGGCATTGCTCAAGCGCGGCTGATCGCGATGGACGAAAAAAGGGCTGGCGGGCGACTGTCGCCCGCCGGCCCTTTTTCATGGCGCGGTCGGATTTCGCTCGAAACCACCGCATGCCGGATGGTAGAAAGCGCAAGTCTAGTCAGGAAGGAATCAGAGCCAACATTGACAAGCCGGTGCCCGAAACCTAAGCACGGGCAACTTGGCGTCGAGGCGGGGGCCGCGGTAGTTCAAGGAGAGCTTGTTGAAAGGAATTATCCTTGCGGGGGGCAGCGGAACAAGACTGTATCCGCTTACATTAGCTGTATCTAAGCAAATACTGCCGATCTACGACAAGCCTATGATCTATTACCCGCTGAGCGTGCTGATGCTCGCGGGAATCCGCGAAATCCTGGTCATTTCCACGCCGCGCGACTTGCCGGTCTTCCGCGAATTGCTGGGCGACGGTTCCGAATTCGGCTTGGAGCTTTCCTATGCCGAGCAGCCGCGGCCCAATGGCCTCGCCGAAGCTTTCATCATCGGCCGCGACTTCATCGGCAAGGACAACGTGTCGATGATCCTCGGCGACAACATCTATTTCGGGGAGGGCCTGTCGCATCTCTGCCGTGCCGCGGCTGGCCGTGAAAGCGGTGCCTCGGTGTTCGCCTATCATGTCGACGATCCGGAGCGTTACGGTGTGGTTTCGTTCGACAAGGCGACCGGCAGGGCTCTGACGATCGAGGAAAAACCTCAGAAGCCGAAGTCCAACTGGGCCGTCACTGGCCTCTATTTCTACGACAACGATGTCGTCGATATTGCCTCGACGATCCGCCCCTCGGCGCGCGGGGAGCTCGAGATCACGGCCGTCAACAACGTCTATCTCGAGCGCGGGCAATTGCAGGTGCATCAGCTCGGCCGAGGTTATGCCTGGCTCGACACCGGCACCCATGACAGCCTGCACGAGGCGTCGTCCTTCGTGCGAACGATCGAGCATCGCCAGGGCATAAAGGTCGCCTGCCCGGAGGAAATCGCGTTCGAGCAGGGCTGGCTGGGCGCCGACAAGGTGCTGGACCGCGCAGCGCGGCTCGGCAAGAACGAATATGCCGCCTATCTGCGCCGGCGGGTTTCCGATCTGATGGAGGAACGGGGTGCTTGAGGTCAGGCCGCTCGGCCTCGACGGCGTGCTGGAGATCGTGCCGAAGCGGCATGGCGACGCGCGCGGCTTCTTCAGCGAGACCTGGAATGCCCAACGCTTCGCCGAAGCCGGCATCGATCTCGCCTTCGTGCAGGACAACCATTCCTACTCCGCCGCGGCCGGCGTGCTGCGCGGGCTGCACTACCAGCTGCCGCCGCGCGCCCAGGACAAGCTGTTGCGCGTCGTCAGGGGCCGCGTGTTCGATGTCGCGGTCGATATCCGCCGCGCCTCGCCGACTTTCGGCAAATGGGCGGCGCTGGAGATATCGGCCGAGAAGGGCAACCAGATCCTGGTGCCGAAGGGGTTCGCGCATGGCTTCGTCACGCTCGTGCCGGACACGGAGGTGCTCTACAAGGTGACCGACACCTATTCGCCCGAGCATGACCGGTCGATCCGTTTCGACGATCCCGCGATCGGCATCGAATGGCCGGCGCTCGCCGGCGGATTCCAGCTTTCGGACAAGGATCGCAACGCGCCGCTGCTCGCCATGGCGGAGGTGTTCGCGTCGGCGGAGAGGGTGGCTGAATTTCCTGGTCACCGGCGGCGCCGGGTTCATCGGCTCGGCCGTCTGCCGGCATCTGTGCGCCAACCCGGCCTATCGCGTCACCAATCTCGACAAGCTCACCTATGCCGGCAACCTCGCCTCGCTGAGGCAGATCGAGAACGCTCACAACTACCGTTTCGAGCAGGCCGACATCTGCGACGAGCGCGCCGTGCTGGAGATATTGCGCCGCGACGACATCGACATCG
>JAFKFE010000058.1 GCA_017308345.1 Alphaproteobacteria bacterium
CGCGACCAGCCCTCGCTCGAGGTCCTGGCCGAGGAAGTCGGCGAGACGCCGACCGGCCTGCAGAAACTCTTCACCCGCTGGGCCGGCTTGTCGCCCAAGGCCTTCCTGCAGGCGGTGACGCTCGACCACGCGCGCAGGCTGCTCGATTCCGGCATGCCGCTGCTGGAGACGTCGTTCGAGCTAGGCATGTCCGGCCCCGGCCGGCTGCACGACCTGTTCGTCACCCATGAGGCGATGTCGCCCGGCGACTACAAGACGCGGGGCGCGGGTCTCACCATCCGCTACGGCTACCACATATCGCCTTTCGGCATCGCGCTGGTCATGGCCACCGACCGGGGTCTCGCGGGCCTCGCCTTCTGTGACGCCGGCGGCGAGCGGGCCGCATTCGCCGACATGTCGGGCCGCTGGCCGAACGCGACCTACGTCGAGGACATGTCCGCGACCCAGGCTTACGCCGCGCGGGTCTTCGACCCGACGAAATGGCGCGCCGACCAGCCGCTGCGCGTGGTGATGATCGGCACCGATTTCCAGCTCCGCGTCTGGGAAGCCTTGCTGCGCATCCCGATGGGCAGGGCCTGCACCTATTCCTCGATCGCGGCAAGCATTGGCGCGCCGAGCGCCTGCCGCGCCGTGGGCGCGGCGGTGGGCGCCAATCCGATGTCGTTCGTCGTGCCCTGCCATCGGGCGCTGGGCAAGTCCGGTGCGCTCACCGGCTACCACTGGGGCCTGACGCGCAAACGCGCTATCCTCGGCTGGGAAGCAGGACAAGTAGCATCCTGAAGATCGATTTTTTCGTTCTCGGTTGCGGAAAGTCGCTAGCTACAGTATTATCGGTACAGTTCCAAATAATCTCCGGCACTATTCCCCGAATGCAACCGGAGACAACCTAAGGTTTCGCTGGTTGCTTTGCCGGTTGCTTCGCATTATTGTTTCATTTAACGCTAAATTAACCACGATAAAGAGATGATACCTCCGCATTGAGCCGGCACCATCCGGCTCGAAAGAGGGGTCTCAATGAAATTCGCTCGCGCCGCAATGGCTGCAGGCCTGCTGGTCGGCTGCGCCTGCCAGACGGCATCGGCCACCACCGGAAACGTCCTTTTCAACGGCTCCATCACCGCGACCTGCACGCTGACCGTCAACTCCAACGGCACGATGACGGTTAGCAGCAACCTGCAATCGCTGAGCTCGCACAATGCCGGCGGCTCGGCCGGCAGCGTCCAGGTCGACACCACCGGCGGCGTGCAGCTCAGCGTCGACCCGGTGACCACCACCACCGTGCCGGCAAGCGATGTCACCACCACCACCTGGACGCCTACTTTCGCCACCACCGGCGCGCAGACCATTGCCGAAACCGGCACCGCGACCGCGCTTACCGTGCCCGGCACATCGACAATCGCTGTCAATCTCGCCGGCACCAAGAGCGGCACCGACCGCTTTTCCGCCGGCAGCTATCAGGCGACCGTGACGGTTGGCTGCGAATAGAAGGGGATGCTCCTTGACGAAGCTTGGGATACTCATTGCGGCGGCAGTCGCGGGCGGCCTGGCTCCTTTCCAGGCGGCGGCGCAGTCGATGACGCCGATGCGCGGCGAGGTGAGCTCCTTCACCGACGCCTTCGCCGTACGGGTCTTTCCCGGCAATCCTTACGACAAGCGCATTCGCGTGGAAGTTCACGTCTACGATCAGGATTTCCAGCCGGTGGCCGCCGAAATCTCGCCGGGCGCCTTCCTTCTCGCCGGACAGGCGTCGCGTCCGGTTCTCGTGGTCGTTCCGTTCGACGGCGCGGCCGACCGTAAAGTGCGTATCTGTACCGAGAGTATCCCCTTTCCGGGCGAGCAGACGCAGATAAGGGCACAGATATGCGGAAAGTTTTTCGGACATCGCAGGTTCTGACCCTTTCGTTGCTGTCCGCTCTCGCGGTCGCGCGTCCCGGGTTTGCTGAGGATGTCTACAATCTGAACCAGAACCAGACCGGCTTCACCTTGCCCGGCGTGACCTTGCCGCAGGGCCAGGACGAGGTGCATGCGTCGGACGGCACCACCTGCCGCTCCGCCGTTTCGGGCTCGGGCGCCTATTTCGATCTTGGCGTGATCCACGGCAACAGCCAGTCGAACAACGACCTCGCCACCTATGGGCGCGTCGTCATCCCGATCGGCCGCACGCCCAAGCGCCTGGATTGCAGCCGACTCTACGAGCTCGAGGTCGAGCGCCTGCAAATGGAACTGCGACTTCTGAAGATGGGGCTTGCCCCCGACGGCCAGACGACGGGAAGCGTGGCGGCCGCGGCCCCCTCGTCCACGTCATCGCCCGCCTGGGCCAATGAGGGCTGGAACATCCGAGGCGGAACCGACGATGGCCGGAAAAAGAAGAGGAAATAGCGGCGCGCTGCTCGCCGTCGTCCTGCTCGCCGGCCTCTGCGCGCCGGCGCGGGCGGCGATCATCGGCACCTGCACGATCATGATCGGCAGTACCGGCGTGATGAAGGCAAATCCGTCGATCAACATCTTCGGCTCCAAGCAGGCGGGCGGGTCGAGCGCCACCGCCACCATCACGGCAAGCTCGCTGCTCTGCACCCTGCTCAACCTGATCGATTGCTATAACGTTTCCGCGCCGGCGCCGGCCGCATTCACCTCGGCGCCGAGCGGCGGCGACACCAATGTCTCTTTCGCTTCCGTCTTCCGCCTGGACGGCTCGGGACTTGATATCCCGGGCGGCTCGCCGCAAAAGCTGACCAACGGCACCCATACGATCCAGGTCGATCTGACCGCCACCAAGTCGCCGGGCATCTTCCCGGCGGGCAGCTACCAGGCCGAGGTCACGGTCCGCTGCGAATGATGCTGTGGGCCAGCCCCCACGGGCAGCGACATGATCTGGCAACCCGCGGGCTTTGCGGCTAGCTTCGCGCCCGGTCCGCAATTCCCGGAAAAGCGTTTCACGTACTTTCGCCGGGAATTGCGCTAAAAAGCAGAGTCTTGGAGCGGGTCCGCCTTCCAGCGCGGACCGAGCCGCTTCAGCGGGAGGCATTTTTGATTATCGTCGTCGGTTCGATCAACCCCGACCTCATCGCCAATGTCGACCGCCTGCCGAGCTTCGCCACCGCGCCCGGCGGCAAGGGCGCCAACCAGGCCCTGGCCGCGGCGCGCGCCGGCGCGCGGGTGCGCATGGTGGGCGCCGTCGGCAAGGACAGTTTCGCCGCCGAGGCGCTCGCCCTTCTCAAGGCCGGCAATGTCGATCTCTCCGGTGTCGGCCAGAGCTTCGCCTCCACCGGCACGGCGTTGATCCTGGTCGGCGCCGATGGAGAAAACGTCATCGCCGTCGTGCCTGGCGCCAATGATTCGGTGGTGCCGGGCGATGTCGCCAAGGCCTTCCTCAAGAAGGGCGATGTCGTGCTTTTGCAGCACGAGATCCCGCTGCAGACGGTCGAGGCCACGCTCGACGCGGCGCGCGCGGCGGGCGCCGTCAGCGTGCTCAACACCGCTCCCTTCCGCGCCGAAGCCGCCGGCTTCCTCGGCAAGGCCGATTACGCGGTCGCCAACGAAACCGAATTCGACCTCTACGGCGAGGCTCTTGCGCTTTCCGGGCGTGACCGCCCCGCCCGCATGCGCGACTATGCCGCCAAGACCGGCCGCGCCATCGTCGTCACGCTGGGTGGCGACGGCGTGCTGGCCGCGACGCCGGACGATTTCCTCACCGTTCCGGCGCTGAAGATCGCCCCCGTCGACACGGTCGGCGCGGGCGACACCTTCTGCGGCTATTTCGGCGCTGGCCTGTCGTCCGGCCTGTCGCTTCAGCAAGCCCTGACCCGCGCTGCCGTGGCCGGCTCGCTCGCCTGCCTGAAGCCCGGCGCGCAGCCGGCAATTCCGCTGGCAAAGGATGTCGGCACCGCCTTGGCGGCGTCGCGGTAGGGGCCATGCGTCCCGTCACCAAGCATGCCGTGCCGCCGGCCGGCGATATCTGCCGCCTCTCCGCCGTCGACCTTGCCGGGAAGATCAGGCGGCGCCATTTGTCGGCGCGCGAGGTGGCCGCCGCTTTCCTCGATCGCATCGAGGCCGTGAACCCTCTGGTCAACGCCATCGTCTCGCTGCGCGAGCGCGCCGACATCCTGGCCGAGGCCGACAGGGCAGACGTCCATCTGGCGCAGGGCGGCGAAACGGGATCGCTGTTCGGCCTGCCGATCGCCATCAAGGACCTTGCCCTGACGAAGGGGCTCAGAACCACCTTCGGCTCGCCGATCTTCGCCGATTTTATTCCCGGCGAGGACGAGTTCTTCGTCGAGCGCATCCGCAAGGCCGGCGCCATCATCATCGGCAAGACCAACACTCCTGAATTCGGGCTGGGCTCCAACACCTACAATCCGGTCTTCGGGCCGACGCTCCACGCCTTCGACCCGGCGCTGACCGCCGGCCGCTCC
>JAFKFE010000059.1 GCA_017308345.1 Alphaproteobacteria bacterium
GCGCCAATCGCATCGTCCGCATCCCCTCCGTCGCCGAGGCTGAAGCCGAGCTGGACGCCGCCCGGCGCGCCGGCGCCCGCTTCGTCGGCGTCGGGGAAGCCGACTATCCGCCCTTGCTGAAGACCTTGGACAATCCACCACCGCTGCTGGCGGTGAACGGCGAAGGCGCGGTCTTCCGTCTACCGGCGGTGGCCATCGTCGGCGCCCGCAACGCTTCGCTTGCCGGCATCAAGATGGCGCGCATGCTGGCGGCGGATCTCGGCAGAGAAGGCTAAGCCATCGTTTCCGGCCTGGCGCGCGGCATCGACACGGCCGCGCACAAGGGCAGCGTGTCGACCGGCACGGTCGGCGTTCTGGCCGGCGGCCTCGATGTCCCCTACCCGCCCGAAAATGCCGGCCTGTGCGACGAGATCGCCGATCGTGGCGGCGCCATCGTTTCGGAAATGCCGTTCGGCTGGCAGCCGCGCGCGCAGGATTTTCCACGCCGCAACCGGCTGGTCGCCGGCATGGCGCTTGGACTGGTGGTGGTCGAGGCGGCGCAGCGTTCCGGTTCGCTGATCAGCGCCCGCCTCGCCAACGAGATGGGCCGGCTGGTCTTCGCCGTGCCGGGCTCGCCGCTCGACCCGCGCGCCGCCGGCTGCAACGCGTTGCTCAAGGACGGTGTCACGCTCGTCACCGAGGCCGCCGACGTGCTCGGCGCGCTGGCGCCGCTTGCCGGCATCCGTCGCCCGGGAGCCGCGCCGCTTGCCGAGGCGCCCGACATGTCGGCCATGCCGCCACCGGCCGAAAGCGAGCGTGTCGATGTTCTGGAAGCGCTTGGGCCCACACCGATCGCTGTGGACGACATCATCCGCCACACCGGCATGACCGCCGCGCAGATCGCGATGGTGCTTCTGGAACTCGATCTTGCGGGACGGCTTGAGCGTCACGCCGGTGGCAATGTATCGCTGATCGCGTGACCTGCGGAGTGCGCCCGCAGGCTCGGACTTTCACTACCGGAAAAGGTATTTAGCCACTTCCGGATTGCCGCGGCGCCACATGACATTGTCGAGGAAGTAGTGGTGCACGTTGATGAAGATCAGCACGATGAAGAAGAACAGCGAGGAGCCGAGGACCTGGCTGTCGTAGGGGATCAGGGCGGTCAGCACGAACGGGATCAGCCAGAAGCCGAGATAGCCGAGCGCCCCACCCCCGATGATGAACCCCAGCACCCGCAGCCTGTAGCGAGGCCCCAGCACCGATAGTATCTTCGGCTCCGGATCGCGCGCGGCATCCGAGACGTCGCGCTCGACATTGGTCTGGTAGCGCCACACCACGGCAAGATATTGCAGCGAGTGCAGCGCCGGCACCACCAGCAGCCAAAGCGGGTTTATCCTCGCAATCAGGATCCAGAGATAGAGCGAGGCCACATAGGCCACGATGCCATTGTAAGGCAGGCCCCCGCCATTCCTTCGCCAGCGATCGGCCAGCATCAAAAGCGTGGCCGCAGTCGACCCTACGGCCGCCAAGACGGCAATGTCGGTGATCCAGGACGGCGCCGCGAAGGTGTAGTATTGAAGGCCGTAATACTGCCCCCGCGTCACCGCCATATTCGTCTGCAGCCAGGCCAGGATCCACACTGCATAGCTGTTGACCAGCAGGACTTTCTTGTCCCGGCCGTCGAAGAATTTGCGCTTCAGCACGGCGTCGACCATCAGCATGCCGTAGCCTTGCTTGACGTAGTGCCAGCCGACGAAGAAGAACATGGCATTGGCCGCGAAGCCGAGCAGCCGCGTGTTCGACGTCGCCGCGCCATAGGCGAAGAACAGGGCCATGATCGCCGGAACGACGACGCCGGCGAAAATGTAGCGAAGCTGCAGGCTCCTGTCGTAGCCGTCGCCGCGCGCCTTGCGGCCGAAATTGCGATAGAAAATCTGGTACGAGTGGGCGAAGTGCGGATAGTTGACCAGATAGGCCACGACGACCATCGTCGCGGCCAGTGGACCTTCGTAGTCGCGCGGCACGAAGAACAGCACCGGCAGGATCAGAAAGGCGCTGCCGCCCAGCATGAGGAAGTCGGCGACCGGACCGAAAAGATATCTGCCAGGCGGCGTCGCCGCCTTGGGCGCCTGCGCATCCACCGAAAGGTCAAGTGTCATCCTGGAGCCTCCTTCGGAGGCGCCGAGTTTAGCCACGACCTTTTCCAGGGACAAGGCAACGCGCCACGATCTCCCTTGTCTTGGGGAGAACGTCCCATCAGGCTGAGGCGGTCGACGCGATCTTCATCAGCCGCTTTCTGGCCTCCGCCACTCGCTTCTTCTCCGATCTTATCCGGCTGCACAGCGCGAGATTGATTCCGACGCCGCATTCCTCGTCCAGCATTTCTTTTGCGTGATCGAGCGAAATCTCCGCGCGTTTGACGCGCTGCCTGGCGCGGGCCAGTTCCAAGTTCAATACGTCCACTTTCGGTACCTCGAATTGCGGTCCCTTCGGCAGGGAAACAGCCGCGCATGGCTTTTTGTTCCGACGGCCTGGGCGCGGACGGCGATTCCTGTTTCGATCGCCCCGGATGTGGAAGCATCGGCCGATCGGTCCTGGCATCTGTTTGATTGTTGAATTCAATGGTGAGCGCGATGGGATTCGAACCCATGACCTACTGATTAAAAGTCAGTTGCTCTACCGGCTGAGCTACGCGCTCCCGCGGGCTCGAAACGCCGCCCTCGAAATTGCGCGGAACATAGGGAGAGTGCCGCGGCCGGTCAACCGGAAAAAGATGGCTTCCGGCGCGGGTCCTTCGTGCCTTCCGCCAAGCAGCCGGAAGCGTTTCCGGGTATGGACAACCCCCTGCGGACGAAGCGTTTCCCGCGGTGGGGGATGCTGGGGACGAGCCTGCAATAACAACAACTTGCAATTCCGGGCGGAACTAATGCAACCTTAGGGCGTTCCTCGTCCCAGGGACGTCCAACAACGCATTCAAGGAGATGACCCATGAAGAAGATCGTGACGGGCTTGCTTGCCGCCACATTGTCGGTCTCGTTCGCGGTCGCCGCGGTGGCGCCAGCCGACGCCGCTCAGGTGTTCGTGCCTCAGGCATCGCCGGCCTTGC
>JAFKFE010000060.1 GCA_017308345.1 Alphaproteobacteria bacterium
AGTGTCATTTCGCGGCTTTGCGCTCCGGCTCGCCAAGCGCGTTGGCAACTTATCCGAACGCCGGACACAGCCTGCGCGGCTATCCGGAATATATCGATACGGCCGCCCGCATCGTCTGGTGGCTCGACACTTATGTTGCCGGTTCTTCGACCGCTGAGATCTGAGGAGAGAAAGAAATGCCGGCAGCAGCCAACAGCAAGCACATCGTGGTCGTGGGCGGCGGCATCATCGGCTGCTCCACGGCCTACCATCTGCTCCAATCAGGCGTGAAGAAGGTGACACTCCTGGACGCGACGGAGCCCGGCGCCGCCACCACCAGCGCCGGCGCGGGGTTCGTCTCGCACTGGTCGGCCGGCATGATCCCGGCCGGCGAGGAGGGCCTCAGGCTTCAGCAGTACGGCCTGGATTTCTACCGGATGCTGCATGATCTCGGCACGGAAATCGGTTATCGGCCGAACGGGACCCTGATCATGGCGCTCACGCCACAGGGACGGGAGGACTTCGTGATGCCTGTCCTCACCTCGCCCTACGCGCCGAAGGAGATGCAGGATCTGAATGCAGCGCAGATCGGCGAGAAGATGGGCGGACTGGTCGATCCGGCGAAAGTTCATTCCGGCGCTTACAATCCGCATGGCATCCAGCTCGATACCAAGCTCGCGCTCGGTGTGCTGGTGAACGAGATCAAGCGGCTTGGCGGTATCGTGCAAACCGGGACCAAGGTCCGCGACATCCGCGACGCCGGCGGCAAGGTCGTGCTGACGACCGATCGCGAGACGATCGAGGCCGATGGTGCGGTCGTGGCGGCGGGCGCCTGGAACAATGAGGTGCTCGCCAGCCTGGACTGGCACCTGCCGATGCTGCGGGTGCTGGCCACGCGCGTCGTCACCGACGACCGTGACCTGCCTTCGACATTGCCGACCGTGCAGTGCCGCGAACTGCGCCTCTGGCTGCGCGAGACCTTCGGCGCGATCATGTGGGGCACGGGCAGTCACTACATCCCGATGCATCGACTGGAGGAGAGCGATCCTGAACCCGGCCAGCCGCACAACCGAGAGCTTATGCAGTCCATGGTCGATCACCAGATGGGCAGGCTGCAGGAGGTCTTTCCGCCGTTGCGGGGCTCGAAGGTGGCGAGTTGGGCGCAAGGCATCCCCTGCTACACACCGGACGTCGGCTTGATGGTCGGGCATGTGCCGGGGCACGCGAATGTCGTCGTGGTGGGCGGCGACAATGAAAGCGGCGTCAGCCACGGGCCCGGCCTCGGCCGGCTGGCCACCGAAATCCTGCTGGATACCCCACGCTTCGTCGATCCGGCGCGCTTCAGGATCGACCGCTATGCGCGCGACGCGTTCCCGGGCGAAGAAGATGTCGAGGCCTCGATGCCGGCCTGGAGCGCGCGCCATGGCGCCAAGCGCTTCGCGACCGCCGCGGAGTAGGAGCAAAGGAGGTCAGCGCGCCGTCACGCTGTCGAGCAGTGCCTGCGCCACCGCCTGTTCGGTCGGCGTCGTCTTCCTGCGGGTGAGGAGGTAGAAGGCATCGGCATGCCGGCGCGAGGTCCCGGTCAGCCGCACCAGTTGCCCTAGCCTCAGCTGCTCCTCGACGAAACCTGCCCAGGCGAGCGCGGCGCCGCGGCCGGCTATCGCCTCATGCATCATCGACAGGTAGCTGGAAAATGTCGGTCCAGGCAGGCGCCGCGCCGCGCCGGTCCAGGATTTCCAGTTGTCCACCGCATTCGCCGGAGCGGCGAGGTGAAGCAGCGGCACGTCGAGGAAGGCCGCCGGATCCTCCGTGGCCAGGGCAGGGTGCCTGTCCAGGAAGGCTGGCGAGCAGACAGGGAACCATTCCCCGTCGAACAGTTTTCGGGCCACGAAACCGGGCCAATTCTCCGGACGTCCGAAGCGTATCGAGATCGCCACTTCCGGACCGTTGAAATCGTCGGGATTGCTGGAGGTGAGCAGCGTGACGCGCCCATGGGTGACCAGCGAGGTCACGAGATCGAAGCGCGGCATCAGCCATGCCTGGACGAGGTCGTAGCCGCTGGCGATGATGAAGGAGTCGCGGTCGGCCTCCTGCAGGCGTGCGACCGCGTCCCTGATCGTGCCCAGGCCGTCGCGGATCGCCTCGGCGAGCGCGGCGCCGTTCTCGGTGAGCGAAACGCGGTTGCCCCTGCGCGTCAACAGGTCCAGCGACAGCCGTTTCTCCAGGTTGGCGACGTGGCGTGAGACGGCCGACTGCGCGATGGCGAGCTCCTCGGCGGCGGCCGTGAGGTTGCCGCGCCGCGCGGTCGCCTCGAAGGCGACCATCGCATTGAGCAGGGGCAAGGATGCTTTGAGCGTCTTCATCATCGGCGACAGAATATTCCATGATTTTTTGAGATGGAAGCCTGTCAAATCCATGGTTGATGGCGGTGGAAATTCCCTGCAACCCTGACCAAAAGGCATCAGCCAGCCGACGGAGCCCGCCCATGCACGCAAATGACAGAACCTTGTCGGATCTCGATCGCGCGCGCGTCGTCCGGCTTATCGACGAGCATCGCAAGGACTGGTCGCTGCAGCAGGCTTTCTACCTCGATCGGGACATCTTCGCGCTCGAGCGCGAGTTGTGGTTTCCTCGCCAGTGGGTCATCGTCGCCCATGCCAGCGAGGTGCCGGAGAAGGGCAGCCATATCATCCGGCAGTTGTTCGACGAAGAAATCATCGTCGTCCGCCATGGCGATGGCGAGGACGACATAGCCGCCCACTACAACGTCTGCACCCATCGCGGCTCGCGCCTGTGTGTCGAGGACGGCCGCAGCCGGCTCCTGGTTTGCCCCTATCATGCCTGGTCCTTCAGGCTGACGGGCGAGTTGCAGACCCGGCGCGACCTGCCTGAAGGCGTCGATGGCGACGGACTCGGCCTGCATAAGGTGCCGACGAAGGTGATCGGCGGTCTCGTGCTGTGCGGTCTCGATGCCGCGAGTCTCCCCGACATCGAGCCCGCGGCGGCGGGCCTGACCGATCTTCTGCGCGAAAACGGGGTGGCCGACGCCCGTATCGTCGCGCGCAAGAACTACCTGACCAAGGCGAATTGGAAACTGGTGCT
>JAFKFE010000061.1 GCA_017308345.1 Alphaproteobacteria bacterium
GGCGCCCGTAAGGAGCACAGCCCGCGCGCCTGCCGCAACTGGCGGCGCTGGGTTTGCTCCGCGCCATCCCTTACGCCCGGGACGAAGACGCCATCGCCTTCATCTGCCGGCGCATCGCCCAACTTCTGGACAAGACACGATGAGGATTGCCGACGCCTTGGTCACCGGCTTCGTCAGATCGCCGGTTCTCTTGGAGCGCAGCCTGGCGCCGCTCCGGGCGTTGCGCGCCGAAGGCCTGATCCGCCTTCGGCACAAGCCGACCTTTTCGCGAGCCGCGTGTCCTGGGACGCGCGGCTTTTCTCATTCAAAGACGAACGGTCTCCGCGAGAAAGTCGAGGAAGGCGCGCACCCGCGCCGGCAGATGCTTGCCCTGGCCGACATAGACGGCATGCGTGGGCTCCTCGTCGCCGGGATTGAAGTCCTCCAGCAGCGGCACGAGCCGTCCTGCGGCGATGTCGGGCTCGACATGCCAGCGCGCCAGCCTTGCAACGCCCGTGCCGGCAAGCGCCGTCAGCCGCATTGCCTCGCCATCGCTCACTGTCGCGTTTCCGGCAATGGGGATCATGATCGGTGCGCCTTTCGCATCGACGAATGGCAAGCCGTCGATATGCCGAACGAAACCGAAGGCCAGCAGATTGTGATTTTCGAGGTCGGCGGGAATGCGCGGCGTGCCGCGCACTTCGAGATAGGCGGGCGCGGCGACGACCACCATCGGGCTCTGGCCGAGCTTGCGCGCCACCAGCCGTGACTCGCTGAGCGGGCCGGCGCGGATGGCGACGTCGGCGCGCTCCTCCATCAGGTCGATGACGCTGTCGGTCAGCACCGCCTCGACCGAGATTTCCGGATAGCGTTCGAGGAAGCGCGGCAACAGCGCCATCAGCCGGTGGTGGCCGAACGGCACATAGGAGTTGACCCTCAGCCGCCCGCGCGGCGCCGCGCCCGCCGCCGCTTCGCGCTCGGCCGCGTCGAGATCGGCGAGGATGCGCAGGCCGCTGTCGTGGAAGGCCGCGCCCTCCGGCGTCAGTTGCAGCTTGCGTGTCGAGCGGCTGATGAGTCGCGCGCCGAGCCGCGCCTCCAGCCGCGCGATCAGCTTGCTCACCGCCGAAGGCGTCATGCGGAGCCGGCGCGCCGCGGCCGAGAAGCTGCCCGCCTCGACGACACGGACGAACACTTCGATCTCGCCGGAGCGGTTGATGTCGGGCCTTGCCATTCGTGAATCTATTTCACAGAAAATATGCCTGATGCAAGGCTGGTTCACAGCTCGGCGGATCACGATCTTGCGGTCGTCCTCTTCTCGACCAACCGGACCACCACCATGCCTCTTGCTCTCTACGCCCTTACCGCCGGCGCCTTCGGCATCGGCGTCACCGAATTCGTCATCATGGGCCTGCTGCTCGACGTCAGCGCCGATCTCGGCGTCTCGATCTCGGCCGCGGGCCTGCTCATTTCCGGCTATGCGCTGGGCGTCGTCGTCGGCGCGCCGCTGCTCGGCGCCTTGACCGGCCGCCTGGCGCGCAAGACCTTGCTGCTTTCGCTCATGGTGGTCTTCACCGTCGGCAACCTCGCCTGCGCGCTGGCGCCCGACTACTGGACGCTGATGGCGGCGCGCGTGCTGACCGCCTTCGCGCACGCTTCGTTCTTCGGCGTCGGCTCCGTCGTCGCCACCAGCCTTGTCGCGCCCAACAGGAAGGCCTCGGCCATCGCGGCGATGTTCACCGGCCTCACCGTCGCGAATATCCTCGGCGTGCCGTTCGGCGCCTGGCTCGGCCAGGCCTATGGCTGGCGCTCGACCTTCCTCGCCGTCACGCTGGTCGGTGTCGTCGCCTTCGCCGTGATCGCGCTTCTGGTGCCACGCGACGAGCCGGCCTCGGCGGACGGGGAGGACAACTCCGAAGGCACGCTCGCCGTGCTCGGCCGCCGGTCGGTGCTGCTCGGCCTTCTGACCACGGTGCTGAGCTGGGTCGGCGTCTTTGCCGCCTTCACCTATCTGGCGCCGATCCTCACCCGCGTCACCGGTTTCTCCGAGGGAGCCGTCTCGCCGATCCTGCTCGTCTTCGGCGGCGGGCTGGTCGCCGGCAACCTGCTTGGCGGGCGCCTCGCCGACCGCCATCTTGTGCCGACGGTCATCGGCACGCTGGTCGCGCTGTCGGCGGTGCTGTTCGTCATGACCGCGGCGATCCACCAGCCCGTCGCCGCGATCATCGCCGTCGGCCTGCTGGGCGCGGCGGCCTTCGCCACCGTCGCGCCGCTGCAGATGTGGGTGCTCGAGAAGGCCAAGGGCGCCGGCCAGGGCCTGGCCTCGTCGTTCAACATCGCCGCCTTCAATCTCGGCAACGCCATCGGCGCCTGGCTTGGCGGCTTCGTCATCGACCACGGCCCCGGCCTCGGCGCCGTCCCCCTCGTCGCCGGCCTGGTGCCGCTCGCCGCGCTCGGCGTCGTGCTTATGGCGCTGCGTCTCGAACGCGGCCGCGTAGTCGGCAAGCCGATCGCGGCGCGGTGCTGACCGGCTGAATTCCGCCTTCGACATCCCAAGGAGAAAATCATGGACTATCGATCCCTCGGCGCGTCCGGCCTGAAAGTGCCGGCGCTTTCCTTCGGCGCCGGAACCTTCGGCGGCTCCGGCCCGCTCTTCGGTCACTGGGGCAACAGCGACGCGAAGGAAGCCCGCCGTCTGGTCGACATCTGTCTCGAAGCCGGCGTCAATCTCTTCGACACGGCCGACGTCTATTCGGCCGGTGCCTCGGAGGAGGTATTGGGCGAGGCGATCAAGGGCCGCCGCGACGCGGTGCTGATCTCGACCAAGACCTCGCTGCCGATGGGCGACGGCCCGGCCGACTGGGGCTCGTCGCGCTCGCGCCTGATCCGCTCCGTCGACGCTGCGCTGAGGCGCCTCGGCACCGACTATATCGACTTGCTTCAGCTTCATGCCTTCGATGCCTCGACGCCGGTCGAGGAGGTGCTGTCGACGCTGGACGATCTCGTGCGCGCGGGAAAGCTGCGCTATGTCGGCGTCTCCAATTTCTCCGGCTGGCAGGTGATGAAGTCGCTCGACCTCGCCGACAGGCACGGCTATCCGCG
>JAFKFE010000062.1 GCA_017308345.1 Alphaproteobacteria bacterium
AAGAGTTGGATCGTGACGGCGATTCAACGAAATCGCCATCACGATCTAATCGAGCTTTACGCTCACATCGAGGTGGATCAACGCAGCCTGCATAGCCATGCGCTCGTCCTTTGACGCGATAGCGGCGACAACATCGTAGTGCGCCTTGTTCCTGGCTTCGCGTGACGGTCTGCTCTCGTTGTCGACGACCGGCGCTTTTACCTGCGCGGCCAGGCAGCTGAACAGCTCGGTGAGGAGCTCATTATGAGCTGCCTGCACCACCGCTCTGTGAAAACGGTAGTCGGCATCGCGATAGTCGTCGTCAGATCCTTTCGCATGCACGTCCGCCCGCTCCTGGAGGGCGGTCCTCAACATCGCCAGGTCCTCATCGGTCCTGCGCGCACATGCCAGCCTCGTTGCCTCGAGCTCAATTGCTCGGCGAAGGTCAGCGGTATCCGCCTTGCTCGCCTGGAGCAGCCGTCTGGCAAAGACGGCATCAACTTCGTTGTCCGATCTGACAAACGTTCCCGACCCGTGGCGCACCTCCAGCACGCCCGTATGCGTCAAGGCCTTCACAGCCTCCCGGATGGTGTTTCGTGCCACCCCGAGCCGGTCCGCAAGCTCTGCCTCGGTGGGAATTTTCATTCCAATTGGCCAAACGCCTTCACTGACCTGCTTTCGAAGCCAATCGACGGCCTGCGCTGTCATCGAAACACGCACCAATTGCGCCATTGCAGTTCCCTCTCCAAGCCCTTGTGCCTTCTGGCACATTCGAACGTAAAACGAAATACATTGGGTGATTGGGATATTGTGTCATCCTACCTCTTCTGTTAGCGTTCTGTCCAGATTGGATTTCCCGAGGTTTTAGATGGACGCGGACGTAATTGTCGTTGGGTGTGGGGCAATGGGTAGCCAAGCTGCTTGGCAGCTCGCCAAACGCGGGCAGCGCGTAATTGCGCTGGAGCAGTTTTATCCCGGCCATGATCGCGGCGCTTCCGGCGGGGATACCCGCATTTTCCGAACGATTTACGGTGAAGGCCCCGAATACGTCCCGCTGCTGTTGAAATCCCAAAGCCTTTGGCGGGAACTCGAAAGCGAGACCGGCGACGATCTGCTGACGATGACCGGTGGCCTGATGATCGGCCCCGAGGATTCCGAATTTATCGCGAACCTGAAGGCCTGCGTGGACCTTCACCATCTGCCGCATGAAGTTCTCTCCCTAGACGAGGCAAGGAAGAGATATCCCCAGCACCGCTACCTCGACCACGATGTGGTTATCCTGGACAAGCAGGCTGGTGTGTTGCGCCCCGACCGCGCCATACGCGCCGCGTTGCGTGTCGCCGAGAGGCTGGGAGCGCGCATTGTGTCGCCCGCCAGGGTAACCGCCATCGCGCCGACTGACGGAGGCGTCGTGGTTCGGACAGGCGAGGTGGTTTACAGGGCGCCCAAGGCGGTCATAACGGTCGGCCCCTGGATCCTCGAGCTGTTCCCTGAATACCGCAAATATCTGTCGCCGCGGCGTCTTATCCAGCCGTGGTTCATGGCTGATCGGCCGAGCGAATTCTCGTCGGACCGCTTCCCGATTTTCTGTCGCCGCGAGGCGGATGCCAACTTCTCGGGATTTCCGTCGGCGGACGGGAGCATGGTCAAGACGGGGACGAACGATACCTACGAAAAGGATAATCTCGAAACTCCGAGCGACCTGCAACGGACCACGTCGCTCGATGATCTGCAGGAGGTCACCCGCCAGATCACAACATATCTGAACGGTATTTCGGGACCGCCGGTGCGCGTCACCAACTATGCCGACGCTTACACCGTGGACTTGGATGCCATCCTCGGATGGCCCCGTTCAGACATACCGGCATTTGTGATGGCAGGTTACTCGGGCCACGGCTTCAAGCTTTCCTCGGGCATGGGGTTGGTCGCCGCGGAAATAATTTGTGACGGATCATCCTCGATACCGGTCGACTTCCTGTCGCTCGAACGGTTCTCCGCACAGTCGGCGGGGTGAGCGGTTGACCAGTCCCTTCTCGATAGACTGGCCGCAATATATCCCGGACCTCGTGACCGGGGTGCGGTGGACGCTGACTTTTACGGTCATGTCGTTTGCGCTGGCGGCGGTTTGGGGTCTGCTCCTCGCGCTCGCTCGCAGTTCGCGCTTCGCGCCGGTCCGCTGGATATCCTATGCCTATACCGAGCTGTTCAAGAACGTCCCCTTCATAACCCAGATATTCATCATCTACTTCGGGTTGGGGCAGATCGGGATCATCCTTGGAAACTTCTCGGCGGGCGTAATTGCTCTTGTGCTGTTTTACGGCGCCTATCTTGGCGAGATATTCCGTGGCGCCCTCAAATCGGTGCCCGACACGCAGAACGAGGCGTCGTCGGCGCTGGGGTTCTCGTCATTTCAAACCATCAGATATGTCGTCCTGCCGCAGGCAGTGCGCGTCGCGCTGCCCGGTGCCGCGACCATGCTGGTGGACTTGCTCAAGAGCACGTCGCTGCTGGTCACGATCGCCGCGGCCGAACTCATGAACCAGGCGCAGACCATCGCCTCCGAGACATTCCGGCCGATGGAAGTCTACCTGGTGATCGGTGCGATCTATTTCGTTTTGTGTTTCCCGCTCTCTCGCCTTGCGCTGCGGATCGAAGACAAGATCGCCGCGGGCGTGCCGCTTTCCGCAAAGCGCAGGCGGCTCCTGCAAGCCGTGCGATCGCGGACCGACGCCAAGTCGGTGGAGCGCGCATGATGAGAGCCGAGACCTTCGACAAGACCGGGGCCATCGATGTCAGGGCTTTGACCAAGTCATTCGGTCAGGCTTCCGTGCTCCGCGGCATCGATTTGCAGGTGCCGATGGGTTCGATCGTGTGCCTGATGGGCAAGTCGGGCGGAGGTAAGAGCACCTTGCTGCGCTGCCTCAATCTGCTTGAGCGTCCGACCAGCGGCCGCATCGAGATCGCCAGGCAGACGGTGTTCGACGATGGCGATGTGCTGACGCCAAGGCAGGTGGTCGAACTCCGACAACAGGTCGGAATGATTTTCCAGAGCTTTCATCTTTCCCCCACCTGACCGCCGTCGAGAACGTGATGCTGGCG
>JAFKFE010000063.1 GCA_017308345.1 Alphaproteobacteria bacterium
GCTATCTTCAATATCTTCCCGGTGGATCTCGTGTGCCGAGTCGCAGCGCGCGAGGTGCCAATGCAGCGCCGCGGCTTCGATGCCCCGACAGTAATGGGCATTTGATCGGCCGGCCTATCGACCGCTGGCTGACTGTCCTAGGCCGCTCAAAGGCAATAGATCAAAAAGAGAGGCTGCCGCGATGCAGCCATCGTCCGTTTGCACGACGATCACATTAGTAAATGCTCATATGCATGAGTTAGCCGACTCTGCCCGAGTCGGTTAGGCCCGATGGTTCGCCAAACGCACCCCAACAGCGGAACTGTCGGGCCGCTCAGCGGGCATCCCGCCAAACTCTCAGGTTTGCTGAAACAATATCGGCAGTTACGTCGTTAGCTTTTGGCGTGAATTTCTTCATAGCCAGGTTGTGGGCGCTTGATATCACGAAACGATATGGGGCGGATCCATCAGCTAACGGAGGCAACGAGTGCCTATACCTACTAACCTAAATGACGCACATCTCAGGTTCGACTGCCCGAGATGCCAACACCCGATCATTCGGAAGGGCTCGTGGTTCAAAGTGATAGCGACATTCAGATGCCCAGGCTGCCAAAAGGCGCTTCGACTCGGATATCCGGAAAAGCTGAGGATCTTTGAAAAACACAATCGTGTCGCTGTAACCAGCGGCAAGGAATGCAATGGATGAAACTTCGCTCTCAGCGAAGATTTTCCCTCGCCTGGAGAAGCAGCACGCATACCGATGGAATCCGCGATTCCCGGCACAACGCAGGTCCGGATTGGAATCGACGTAGCAGTCGAGCGACCGCACTGAACGACGAACAGTTCGTTCGAATGATGCGCCTCGCCCGGCTGAGACGCATATTGACTTAGCCGGCAAGCCAAAGCACGCACAACAGCCGGTTAGGCCCGGCCGCTTGATGCCCCCTACAAAGGCTGTCGGGCCGCTTGGGGCCTCGTGGCAGACTGTCTGTCGTATTCCGGCAAGGAAATGGGGCAGCTAAACGCCAAAGGATGACGGACACGAACCCCCACGGCGCAAGCCCAAGAACCCCATTATATCACTGGCGGAAAGCCCTGGACATCTGATCCGCGAGAGGCTTCAGCAGATAAGACCAAACGCTGCGTTCGTCGGTGCTTATGTGAACCTCCGCTGGCATACCTGGCTTGAGCACCTTGGCATCCGTCAGGCAGGTCGCCTTGTTCTCCACATTGATACGCGCCGAGAAATACGAGAGCTGACGTTGCTGATCCTTGATCAGATCCGCCGAGATGCGTTTGACCGATCCTTGGCAGGCAGGCGTGGTGCCGGCGTCAAAAGCCGGAAAACGAATCGAGACCTGCTGACCCGGTCGAACATCATCTATTCGTGACGGGGGAACCAGCGCATCGACGACGAGGTCGTCGGTATCGGGGACAATCGTCATAATCACCTCCCCGGGGGCAATCACACCACCGATTGTGTGGATGGACGATTCTTGCACCGTCCCCGATTGCGGAGCGCGGATGGTCGTTTTGGTCAATTCGTCTTGTGCGACGACCTGGCGCTCGCTGAGTTCGGTCTGCTTGGCTTCCGTATCGCGAAGCTCGCTCGTCACTTCATTTCGCTTTTGTTCATCGAGCTGAAGAATTTGCAATTCGGTCTCGCTGACCCGGGCCCGGGCCTCCGCGACCGCTGCCGCGAGGCGCCCTGCCTCTCCATGGGCCCGGGTGGCGTCCAACCTGATGTTGCTTAGCCTCTCCTTGGACACCAGCTTCTTTGAAAAAAGCGCCTCGACATCGGCCAGATCCTTGTCCAACAGGACGACCGACTGGTCTTCCGCGGCCTGCTGCGCCTTGAGGCCATCGATCTGGCGCTCGAGCTGGCTGGATCGGCTTTGCAATTGTGCCTTCTGCCCCGTCAACGCCGTTGCGCGGCTCTCGAACAGGGCGCGCTCGCCGCTGACGAGTGCCGCAAGTTCCGGGTCACTCATCCGCTTTTGAAGGCTGAATGGAAGCTGCATTTCCGGAAGACCCTGCCGTTCAGCCTCCAGGCGGGCCAGACGAACGGTTGCGCGGTCGAGATCCTCACTGATTATCTGTAGGTTGGCCCGTGTCAGGGTATCGTCCAGCCTTGCCACGACATCGCCAGCCCGCACATGATCCCCATCCTGCGCGAAGATACCTCCGATCGTGCCACCGGTCAGATGCTGAACTTTCTTCGTGTTGCTTTCGACCACCACGGTGGCGGGCGCGATCACCGCTCCGGCGATCTTGGTCAGCCCGAGCCAAAGCCCTCCGCCGGCAATCAACAGAGCCGTGATGACCGCGCCAAGGATGAGATTGGCGCGGATATCATCCGGCGCCTCGATCGACCTGGTCCCGGTCCTTTGTCGTCCACCGCCAGCATATGGGGATATCGCCGCGTCAGACACGAAACAGGATCTCACGCATGACCACCCATGCCTTTCTGCATCGGCACGACCGATGCCGGCCGTTCAGCGGTTGATGGGATGGGCCGGATGACGTTCGCCAAGACTTCCTCGCGTGGACCGAAGGAATGAAGCATCCCATTCGACATCACGAGAACCTGGTCGATGTTGGCCAGGGCCGAAGGACGGTGCGCGACAACTACAACGATGCCTCCACGCCGGCGCACGGCCAGGATTGCGCCGGCCAGCGCGGCATCTCCATCGACGTCCAGGTTTGAATTCGGTTCGTCGAGGACGACCAGAAACGGATCGCCATAAAGTGCTCTGGCAAGCCCAACGAGTTGCCTCTGTCCAGCCGACAGGGCCGCCCCTCCTTCGCCTATCCGCGTCTGGAAACCCTCCGGCAAGCGCATGATCATCCTGTCGGCGCCGGCAGCTCTGGCGGCCGCCAGCACGCCCTTGGCGTCGCCCTTGCCACCGAACCGTGAAATGTTATCGGCGACCGTTCCATCAAACAGTTCAATATCCTGTGGCAGGTAGCCAATGTGAGCGCCGAGCCGCTCCTCGCCCCATTGGTCGAGAGAGGCTTCGTCCAACCTTACCGTTCCGCGGACTGGCTGCCACACCCCCACCAATGCACGCGCCAGCGTCGTCTTGCCGGAGCCGCTT
>JAFKFE010000064.1 GCA_017308345.1 Alphaproteobacteria bacterium
GGCAGCGTCTTGCCGAAGCCTTTGACGGCCAGGGCGAAAGGAAAGGCCTGCGCCATCTGCTCGTCGCTCTTGGCGCCTTCCTTCAAGGCATCGACGATCTTGTCATAGCCGGCGATGTCGACGGTCACGGTCGCATCGGGCTTTTCGCCGGGAAACGTCATCTCGCCTTCCATCGCGACCTCGATGTCGCCATTCTTCACCGTGCTGTGGCCGATGACGACCTTCGGATTCTTGGCCTTGAAATCGGCGGCCAGAGCCTTGCCGAATTCATCCGACAGCGGCGGATTCTTATTGAGATCAAAGGCTTCGATCGCCTTTTTCGCCATCGTATCGAGATCGATATTGGCGCCGCCGAAGTTCAGGTCGATGTCGGTGGGCAGCAACGGGACGGTCCAGTCGGGCAGCGTCTGCCGCGGGATTGTCAGGCCGGTAGCCTTGATCGCGTAGTCGACCTTGCCGTTCTGGGAGACCCCGTCCATGCCGAATGCGGTGCTGAATTGCGTGGCCCCGAATTTGCCGACAGGGCTGTCCACCTCGAAATCCTTGAAGCCGTAATTGCCCTCGACCCTTTCCCAGATCGGCAGCGCGGCGAGCATCAGCGATTTGAGTTCGGCCTGGTTCGCCTTGAGCTTGGCTTCGTCCTCATTAGCCACGGCAAAGGCAAGCAGGTCGAGCAGAGGCTTCGTCCGCACGCCTTTGCCGCTTGCATCGACCGAGAGTTCCGGCGTTTTCAAGGTGAGCGGGAAATTCATTCCACTGTTGGGATCATCGATCTTGATCCTTTCAACGAAGTCCGAGACTTTCTGGGCTGCCGTGAAGTCTACGCCGCCATTGGCGGATTTGGTCGCGACGATCGTGGCGGTGCCGGCGCCGGTCGAAGCCTCGGCCTGCTGCTTGGCGTCCCGGGACGTCATGGTCATCCCGGCCAACGAACTGGTTGCATTGGTGAAGGCCGCAAGGGCCGGATCGTAGACGCTGGTCAACTTGCCGTCCTTGATCGCGAATTCCATGCTCTGGCGGCCTTCCGGCCCATCGAATTCGAAAGACGCCCCTTGCGAGAAATTCGACGAGACGTCCCAGGAGCCGTCGCTGCGCGGCTTCACCATCAGCGCGTAAGGCGCCATGTCGAACTTCAGCAGCTTCTGCTCCGGCAGCGCGGTGACAAGCGCCTTGACGTCGAGCGCGATCTTGTAGGCGTCGCCCTCGACCGAAACCTTGAGCACGCCCTTGTCGAATGCCTGCTTGCCGAAATAGCGCGCCAGATTGTCGGACAGATCCTTAGCGCCTTGACTGTCGACGGTCTGGGCAAAAGCAGGCGCGCTGAGCGCAAGGGCAAAGGCAAGTGGCAAAATACGCTTCACGTAAGTTCTCCGTAATCCCGGAAGGCGAGAGGTCTCTGCTTCTGGTAGGCAAGAAGCGTTACAGCCGCAAGACGCCGACTGTAGGCCAAAAGCGCACCCGGCTAAAGCACCAGGCGCATCAGCGGCCGGCCCGGCTTGCGCTCCACGAGCCTCTCGAAGCCGGCCTTCTCGAACACCCGCGACGAGCCGACGAAAAGCCCGATCGATCGCGAATCGCGCGACAGGTCGATCGGGCAGGCTTCGAGCAGCCTCGCGCCGTTCTCGCGAGCGAAGGCGATGCCGCCCTCGACGAGACGATGCGTGACGCCCCTTCCCCTGGCTTTGACGCGGATGAAGAAGCAGGAGATCGCCCAGACGGCCGGGTCGCCGGCGTCGGCCGGGTCGACCGGCGCCGAGCCCCTGCCCTGGTTGTTCCATTCGGGCACGTCGGCGCGCGGACCGACCTGCATCCAGCCGACGGCCTTGCCGTCCTCGAACGCCAGGAGCCCCGGCGGCGGGCCCGCCTCGATGCGCGCTTTGATCAGATCCTTGTTTCGCTCCTTGTCGCTGGCGCGCCGCTCCGCCGGCGCCAGCCGGAAATGCGTGCACCAGCAGCCGTAGCAGGCGCCCTGCTTGCCAAACAGGTCCTCGAAATCAACCCAGCGTTCGGGGGTCAGCGGTGCTATGGTCGTGTTCATGCGTTCTCCCCAGGCCAAGCTTGTTGCCAGCCTTGCGCTGTCGTACCATTGCATTTGTTCTCTTTATGTTCGCAGTGATGGCGGCTCCTGTCAACAATCCCGAGCACGGTTTTTGCCGTGACTGCCTGGCTTTCCAGCGCTCCGAGACGCGTCGCTGCGACCGTTGCGGCAGCCCGCGCCTTGTCCGTCACCCGGAGCTTTACCGGCTGCGGATCGCCCATATCGATTGCGACGCCTTCTACGCGGCGATCGAAAAGCGCGACAACCCGGCGCTGAAGGACCGGCCGGTCATCGTCGGCGGCGGCCGGCGCGGCGTCGTCTCCACCGCCTGCTACATCGCCCGCATCCAGGGCGTGCGCTCGGCCATGCCGATGTTCAAGGCGCTGGAGCTCTGCCCGGAAGCGGTGGTGATCCCGCCCAACATGGAGAAATATGTCGGCGTCGGGCGTCAGGTCCGCGCGCTGATGCTGGCGCTGACGCCGCAGGTCGAGCCGCTGTCGATCGACGAGGCGTTTCTCGATCTGGCCGGCACCGAACGGCTGCACGGCATGCCGCCGGCGCTGGTGCTGGCGCGTTTCGCGCAGACGGTGGAAAAGGAGCTCGGCATCACCGTTTCGGCCGGCCTCTCCTACTGCAAGTTCCTGGCCAAGATCGCCTCGGATTTCCGCAAGCCGCGCGGCTTTTCGGTGATCGGCGAAGCCGAAGCGCCAAGCTTCCTGGCCGCGCAGCCGGTGACGATGATCTGGGGCGTCGGCAAGGCGCTGGCCGCGACGCTGGAGCGCGACGGCATCCGCTTGATCGCCCAGTTGCAGCGTATGGAGCGCGGCGACCTGATGCGCCGTTACGGCGTGATGGGCGACCGGCTCTATCGGCTGTCGCGAGGTGAGGACGACCGCCCAGTCGACCCCAACGGCGATGCCAAGAGCGTTTCGGCCGAAACCACATTCGACACCGATATCGGAGCCCTGGCGGACCTGGTGCCGGTTCTGCGCGGATTGTCGGAAAAGGTCTCGGCGCGGCTGAAGAAATCCGGCATTGC
>JAFKFE010000065.1 GCA_017308345.1 Alphaproteobacteria bacterium
GCCGCCGCCTGCCCGAGATCCGCTCCGGCGAGCAGCTTGCCCGCCAGGCGATCAACGCCACCCAGCATACGACCGAGCCGCCGCCGCGCTATTCCGAGGCGTCGCTGATCAAGAAGCTGGAAGAGCTGGGCATCGGCCGGCCGTCGACCTACACCGCGATCCTGAAGACGCTGGAGGACCGCGACTACGTCACCATCGACCGGCGCAAGCTGGTGCCGCAGGCCAAGGGCCGGCTGCTCTCGGCTTTCCTCGAAAGCTTCTTCGAGCGCTACGTCGAATATGACTTCACCGCTTCGCTCGAAGAGAAGCTGGACGAGATTTCCGACGGCAAGCTCGCCTGGAAGGACGTTCTGCGCGACTTCTGGAAGGATTTCTCCGGCGCCGTCGACGATATCAAGGAACTGCGCGTCACCGACGTCCTCGATGCGCTCAACGAGGAGCTCGCGCCGCTTGTCTTCCCCGAGCGCGAGGACGGCTCAAATCCGCGCATCTGCCCGAAATGCGGCACCGGAAACCTGTCGCTGAAGCTCGGCAAGTTCGGCGCCTTCGTCGGCTGCTCGAACTACCCGGAGTGTTCCTATACCCGCCAGCTCGGCGACGCCGCCAATCCGAATGGCGAGAACGGCAATGGCGAGGACGGCGTCAAGCTGCTCGGCAAGGACCCCTACACCGCCGAGGAAATCACCCTTCGCAGCGGCCGTTTCGGCCCCTACATCCAGCGCGGCGAAGGCAAGGAGGCCAAGCGCTCCAGCCTGCCCAAGGGCTGGACGCCCGAATCGATCGACCACGAGAAGGCGCTGGCGCTTCTGGCCCTGCCGCGCGATGTGGGAAAGCACCCCGAGACCGGCAAGATGATTTCGGCCGGCCTCGGCCGCTACGGCCCGTTCGTGCTGCATGACGGCACCTATGCCAATCTGGAGAGCATCGAGGACGTGTTCTCGATCGGCCTGAACCGCGCCGTCTCGGTGATCGCCGAGAAGCAGCAGAAGGGCAAGGGCGGCCGCAACGGCGCCACGCCGGCGGCGCTGAAGGAGCTTGGCGACCACCCTGATGGCGGCGGCAAGATTACCGTGCGCGACGGCCGCTACGGACCCTATGTCAATTACGGCAAGGTCAATGCGACGCTGCCCAAGGGCAAGGACCCGCAATCGGTGACGATGGAAGAAGCGCTCGCCCTGATCGCCGAGAAGGAAGCCAAGGGCGGAGGCGGCAAGAAGCCCTTCCGCAGGGCGGCGAAGAAAGGGTAGCAGACCGTGGCGCGCAGGATCTCCGGAAGAAGCCACGGCGATCCACGCAACGCCGACACGAGGGCCAAGGTGGTCAAGGATGATTACCGGCCCTCGCGCGACGAGCTGCTGCGCTACATCGCCGAAAATCCCGACCGCTCCGGCAAGCGCGAGATCGCCAAGGCCTTCGCGCTGCGCGGCGAGGATCGCGTCTGGCTGAAAGACATGCTGCGCGACCTCCAGGATGAGGGCCTGCTCAACAAGGAGCGCAAGCGCCTCACCCGCGTGGGCGCCGTGCCGCACGTTGCCGTGCTCGACATTTTCGGCCGCGATGATGACGGCGTGCTTCTGGCGCATCCCAACGAATACAACGGGGCCGGTTCGCCACCCGTCATCGCCATCCGCGTTTCGCGCGGCGCGAGCGGCCCGGCACCCGGCATCGGCGACCGCGTTTTGGCCAAGACCTTCCCGACCGACGATCCGTCAGGCCCTGCCTATACCGGGCGGGTGATGAAGATCTTCGAGAAGCGCTCCGACACGGTGCTCGGCGTCTTCCGCGTGCTGAAGGATGGCACTTTCCGCATCGAGCCCGTCGAACGGCGTCAGCCGGAACTGATCGTCGACAAGGAATTCCAGAACGGCGCCAGGAACGGCGACCTCGTCGAGGTCGAGCCCGCGCGGGCATCCCGTTATGGCCTGCCGCGCGCCAAGGTGCTGGCGGTGCTGGGATCCCTGGGCAGCGAGAAGGCGGTCTCGATGATCGCCATCCACGCCCATGACATTCCCCATGTCTTTCCGGCGGACGTGATCGCCGAGGCCGAGGCGGTGAAGCCGGCGACGCTTGCTCACCGCGAGGACTGGCGCGACCTGGCGCTGGTGACCATCGACCCCGCCGACGCCAAGGACCATGACGACGCCGTCTTCGCCGCGCCCGATACGGACCAGACGAATCCCGGTGGCGTCGTCGTCACCGTGGCGATCGCCGATGTCGCCGCCTATGTCCGCTACGGCACGCCTCTCGACCGCGAAGCCTTGAAGCGCGGCAATTCGGTCTATTTCCCGGACCGGGTCGTGCCGATGCTGCCCGAACGCATCTCCAACGATCTCTGCTCGCTGCGCGAAGGCGAGGACCGGCCGGCGATCGCCGTGCGCATGACCTTCTCCTCGGAGGGCCGCAAGCTCAGGCATTCCTTCCACCGCGTCATGATGAAATCGGCGGCCAAGCTCGCCTACCCGCAGGCGCAGGCCGCGATCGACGGCGCTCCCGACGACAAGACGCGGCCGATCCTCGACGCCGTCTTGAGGCCGTTATGGGATGCCTATGCGGTGCTCAAGCGGGGCCGCGACTCCCGCCAGCCGCTGGAACTCGACCTGCCGGAGCGCAAGATCCTGCTGAAAGCCGACGGCACCGTAGACCGGGTCGTCGTGCCGGAACGGCTCGACGCGCACAAGCTCATCGAGGAGTTCATGATCCAGGCCAATGTCGCGGCCGCCGAGACGTTGGAAGGCAGGAAGGAGCCCCTCGTCTACCGCATCCATGATGCGCCGTCGCTCGCCAAGCAGGAATCGCTGCGCGACTTCCTGCAAACGCTCAGCCTGTCACTGGCCCGGGGCCCGCAGATGAGGCCCAGCCAGTTCAACGGCATTCTGGAACGGGTGCGCGGCGCCGACAACGAGGCGCTCGTCAACGAAGTGGTGCTGCGCTCGCAGAGCCAGGCCGAGTATTCACCGAAGAACATCGGCCATTTTGGCCTCAACCTGAGGCGCTACGCGCATTTCACCTCGCCGATCCGCCGCTATGCCGACCTGATCGTGCACCGGGGGCTGATCTGCGCGCTTGGCCTTGCGCC
>JAFKFE010000066.1 GCA_017308345.1 Alphaproteobacteria bacterium
GCCGGCCGCCGGCGGCGTCGGCACCACCACGCTCGCCTTGCAGACGGCCTTCCAGCTGCATCATTCGGTGACGCGCGGCGCCTCGACATGCGTGGTCGACCTCAATTTCCAGCAGGGCGCCTGCGCCGAATATCTCGACCTCGAACCGCGTTTCGACATCACGGAAATCGAGAACCAGCCGGAACGCCTCGACCGGCAACTGCTCGATGTGATGCTGTCCAAGCATTCGAGCGGGCTGTGCGTGCTCGCGGCGCCGACGCGTCCCTCGGACATGCGTTCGTTCAAGACCGACGTGGTGGTGCGCATGCTCGACCTTGTGGCGGCTTATTTCGACAATGTCGTCATCGATATGCCGCGCACATGGTTCCCCTGGACCGAGACGGTGCTCTTGGGTTCCAACAAGCTCTATATCGTCGCCGAGATGACGGTGCCTTGCCTGCGCCATACGCAGCGTCTCATCCAGGCCGTCTATGAGACCGCCGGCAAGGAAGTGAAGCCCAACGTCATCGTCAACCGCTTCGAGCAGAAGATGTTCGACAGCGGCATCAAGCAGGCCGACGTCCAGGACATACTCGGCGAGCATTTCGTCGGTGGCATCTCCAACAACTACCGGCTGGTGCGCGAGGCCGTCGACCGGGGCGTGCCGCTGCACGCCATCGACCCCAACGCCAATGTCGTCAACGACCTGAAGAAGATCATCCTGCCGGAGGAGGCCGTCCAGACCACGGTCAAGTCGAAATCGCTGTTCGGCCTGGGCAAGGGCCTGCTGAGGAGGAAGGCGGGATGAACAGTCGCTTTTCCAACCTGCAGAACCGCGACGTTCGCCCGCAGCGGGCGCCGGAGCCCGCGCCTGTGGTGCACAATGCGGTGATCATCCCGACGACCCGCAAGCCGGCGCCGCCGAAACCGGAGGCCGCGCCCGCAAAAAGCGCCAACAAGGTGCTCGATGCGCGCGTGCGCATCCATCGCATGCTGCTCGAGGAGATCAACCTCGTGGCGCTCGAGCGGCTGCCCAAGGACGAGATGCGCCGGCAGGTGCATGAATTCGTCTCGGAAAAGACGCGCGAGGAGCGGATGGCGATCAACATCGCCGAGCTCGACGCGCTGGTCGACGACATCGTCGACGAGATGGTCGGCCTCGGCCCGCTGGAGCCGCTGCTCAAGGATCCCGAGATCAACGATATCCTGATCAACGGCCACCAGAACTGCTTCGTCGAAAAGCGCGGCAAGCTGCAGCAGGTTCACATCCCATTCAAGGACGAGGCGCATCTGCTTCGAATCATTAATAAAATCGTCGCCGCCGTCGGACGCCGCGTCGATGAATCTCAGCCGATGGTCGATGCCCGCATGCTCGACGGTTCGCGCTTCAACGCCGCCATTCGGCCGGTCGGCGTCGACGGTCCGCTGGTGTCGATCCGCAAATTCTCCAAGAACAAGCTCGGCCTGCACAAGCTGGTCGAATTCGGCGCCATCACCCAGAACATGGCCGAGGTGCTGGCGGCGGCGGTGCATGAGCGCAAGACCACGATCATCTCCGGCGGCACCGGCACCGGCAAGACGACGATGCTGAATGCCTTGTCGGCCTTCATTCCGGAAGACGAACGTCTGATCACCATCGAGGACGCGGCCGAGCTGCAATTGCAGCAGCCGCATGTCGCGCGCATGGAGACGCGCCCGGCCAACATCGAGGGCCACGGCGAACTGAAGCAGCGCGACCTGGTCAAGAACGCGCTGCGCATGCGGCCCGACCGCGTCATCCTCGGCGAGTGCCGCGGCGAGGAGGCCTTCGACATGCTGCAGGCGATGAACACAGGCCATGAAGGCTCGATGGCCACCATCCATGCCAACACGCCGCGCGACGCGATCTCGCGTCTCGAACAGATGCTCGGCATGACCGGCATGCCGATGACGGTGCAGTCGATCCGCAGCCAGATCTCCAGCGCCATCGACATCATCGTGCAACTGACCCGCCTTTCCGACGGCAAGCGCAAGGTGACCAGTGTCGCCGAGGTGACCGGCATGGAAGGCGACGTCATCCAGATGCAGGAGATATTCCGCTTCGTGCGTACCGGCATGGAGGCGGACGGCAAGATCCTCGGCCACTTCGAGGCCACCGGCATCCGCCCGCGCTTCCTCGAGGACCTGCGCAACATGGGCATCGAATTCCCGGGCAAGTATTTCGAACCCGGCCGGCCGCAGGACTAGGCCGGTGCTGGAGGGGTTCAGCCCGATCTACGTCGTGTACGCCGCGGCAGCGCTCACCGGCATCATGATCGCCGAGGGTTGCTACCTGCTCTATGCGGGGCGCAGCGACAAGCGCGCGGCGATCAACCGTCGCATGAAGCTCGCGGAGAACAAGATCAGCCAGGAGCAGGTGCTGATCCAACTGCGCAAGGAGCGCGGGATCGACGGCGGTGGCTCCATCTTTTCCCTCGACCGCTTCCGCGCCTTGCGCACGCAGTCCGGCATGACCACGCCGCTGCCGAAGTTCCTGATGATCACATCGGGGATCGCTCTCGCGCTGGCGCTCGTGGCGATCTGGAAAGGCTTGCCGCTCCTGTTCGGCTTGATCGTGCTTCTGGTGTTGCTGCCGGTGATGCCGGTGATGGTACTGCGCTTCATGCGCAAGCGCCGGCACAAGCGGTTCGGGATGCAACTGCCCGAGGCGCTCGAATTGATCACGCGCGGCCTGAAGGCCGGCCACCCGGTGCCGGTGGCGATTGCCATGGTGTCGCGCGAGATGGCCGATCCGATCGGTACCGAGTTCGGCGTCGTCGCCGACGAGGTGACCTATGGCTCGGACCTTGTCTCGGCGCTTAACAACCTGTTCGACCGGGTGGGCCATGAGGACCTGCCGTTGTTCGTCACGGCGGTGTCGATCCAGAGCAGCTCGGGCGGCAATCTGCGCGAGATCCTCGACGGCCTGTCCGCGACGATCCGCGACCGCGGCAAGCTGCGCCGCAAGGTGCGCGCCATTTCGACGGAAGGGCGCATGTCGGCTTACATCCTGACCGCGGTGCCGGCGCTTTTGTTCACGGCCATCATGGTGCTGATGCCGCAGTTCTACCGGGATGTC
>JAFKFE010000067.1 GCA_017308345.1 Alphaproteobacteria bacterium
TTCCCCGCGATGGCTGATCCTCGGCGCCCTGATCGTCCTCGGAGCGGCCGGCTACTATGCGTGGCAGCGATCCAAGGACGGACAACTGCCGGAAGGCATCGCCAGCGGCAACGGCCGCATCGAGGCCGTCGAAATCGACGTCTCGACCAAGGCGGCCGGGCGGATCAAGGAAATCCTTGTCGGCGAAGGCGATTTCGTCAAGGCCGGCCAGGTGCTTGCCCACATGGACACCGCGCAGCTAGAGGCGCAGCGCCGCCAGGCCGAGGCGCAGCTTCAGCGCGCCACGATCGGGGTCGAGACCGCCGGCAGCCTGGTGACGCAACGCGAAGCCGAAAAGACGGCCGCCGCCGCTGTCGTCGAGCAACGCGCCGCCGAACTCGACGCCGCCGATCGGACCCTGGCGCGCTCCCAGCAGCTTGCCGTCAACAACACAGTCTCCCAACAGGTCTTGGACAACGACCGCGCGGCCGAGCAGAGCGCGAAAGCCGCCGTCGCCGCGGCGCAGGCGCAGCTCGCCGCCAGCGAGGCGGCCATCAACGCCGCGCGGGCGCAAGTGGTCGATGCCAAGGCCGCTGTCGACGCCGCGCAGGCCGCGATCGAAAGCATCGACGCCGATATCGGCGACGCCACGCTGGTCTCGCCGCGTGACGGACGCATCCAATACCGCGTGGCGGAACCCGGCGAGGTGCTGGCGGGCGGCGGGCGCGTGCTCAACCTCGTCGACCTCGGCGATGTCTACATGACCTTCTTCCTCTCGACCGCGCAGGCCGGACGCGTCGCGATCGGCTCCGATGTGCGCCTCGTGCTCGACGCGGCGCCGCAATACATCATCCCCGCCAAGGTGACCTTCGTCGCGGATGTCGCTCAGTTCACGCCCAAGACGGTCGAGACGGAGGAGGAGCGCCTGAAACTCATGTTCCGGATCAAGGCGCATATCTCGCCGGAGCTGCTGCGCAAATATATACAGCAGGTGAAGACCGGCCTGCCCGGCGTCGCCTATGTGCGGCTCGATCCGCAGGCCGAATGGCCGGCCGGTCTCCAGGGAAAGCTCGTGCAATGAATGCGCGGCCGGACGCGGCCTTTCCGTCAGGCTACGTGGCGCGGCTGGAGAATGTCGCCCACGCCTACGGAAAGGTCAGGGCTCTCGATGCCATAACGCTGGACTTCCCCGCCGGCTGCATGGTCGGCCTGATCGGGCCGGACGGCGTCGGCAAATCCAGCCTGCTTTCCCTGATCGCCGGGGCGCGCACGATACAGCAGGGGCATATCGAGGTGCTGGGCGGCGACATGGCCGATCTCCGCCACAGGCAGGGCGCCTATCCCAGGATCGCCTATATGCCGCAAGGCCTCGGCAAGAACCTCTATCCGACGCTGTCGGTCTTCGACAACATCGACTTTTTCGGCCGCCTGTTCGGGCATGACCGGCGCGAGCGCGAGCGCCGCATCGGCGAGCTTCTGAAGCGCACCGGGCTCGCGCCTTTCGCCGATCGGCAGGCCGGCAAGCTTTCGGGCGGCATGAAGCAGAAGCTTGGACTGTGCTGCGCCCTCATCCACGATCCGGACCTCCTGATCCTCGACGAGCCGACCACCGGCGTCGACCCGTTGTCGCGCCGCCAGTTCTGGGAACTGATCGGCGAAATCCGCAAGAGCCGTGAAGGCATGAGCGTCATCATCGCCACGGCCTATATGGAAGAGGCCTCGCGCTTCGACTGGCTGGTGGCCATGGACGCAGGCCGGGTACTCGCCTCCGGCACCCCGGCCGGCCTGCTCGAAAGAACCGGCGCACGCGACCTGGACGCCGCCTTCATAGCCCTTCTCCCGCCGGAGAAGCGGGACAGCCACGAGCCGGTGGTGATCCCCCCGCGGCCCGCCGGCGCCGACGGCGAACCCGCCATCGAAGCCGACCACCTCACCATGCGCTTCGGCGATTTCACCGCCGTCGACGACGTGAGCTTCCGCATCGGCCGCGGCGAAATCTTCGGCTTCCTCGGATCGAACGGCTGCGGCAAGACGACCACGATGAAGATGCTAACCGGGCTGCTCGAGCCGTCCGAGGGCAAGGCACGGTTGTTCGGGCGCGAGATCGACCCCCGCGACATCGAGGTGCGGCGGCGCGTAGGCTACATGTCGCAAGGGTTCTCGCTCTATTCGGAACTGACGGTCCGGCAGAACCTCGAGCTCCATGCCCGCCTCTTCGGCATGGCCGACGCCGAGATCCAACCCCGGGTCGAGGAGGTGTCGCAGCAATTCGGCCTGGCCGACAATGTCGACACGCTGCCCGAGGCACTCCCGCTCGGCATCCGCCAGCGGCTGTCGCTGGCGGTGGCGATGATCCATTCTCCGGAGATGCTGATCCTCGACGAGCCGACCTCCGGCGTCGACCCGGTTGCCCGCGACGGGTTCTGGCGGATTCTCGCCGACCTGTCCCGCGAGCGGAACGTGACCATCTTCGTGTCCACGCATTTCATGAACGAGGCGGAGCGCTGCGACCGCATCTCGCTCATGCACGCCGGCAAGGTCCTGGTCAGCGATACCCCGGCCGCCATCGTCAAAAGCCGGTCGGCGGCAACGCTGGAGGAAGCCTTTGTCGGATATCTCGAGGAGGCAACGGGCACGCAGGCCGAGACACAGGGCGCAGTTGCCGAGGTGCCGGTCCCGGAAGCGCCGGAGGCGTCGGTCCGCCGCTCCGGAAAGAGCGGTGCCGGCCGCTTCTTCGATCTGCGCCGCATGTTCGCCTACACGCGGCGGGAGGCACTTGAACTCCTGCGCGATCCGATCCGCGCCACGCTGGCCACCGTCGGCAGCCTCATCCTGATGTTCGTCGTCGGCTACGGCATCAACATGGATGTCGAAAACCTTTCCTTCGCCGTCCTCGACCACGACGACACGACGATCAGCCGGGACTATGTGCTGCAGATCGCCGGCTCGCGCTACGTCATCCGCGTCGAAGGTCTGCGGCCGTTCCACCAACGCTCCGATCTCGGCATCAATGGCCGAGATGCGCGCGTGCACCTCGTCGGGGACATGCGGTTCGTCCGACCACTGCTCCTCGATCGCTTCGGCCTCGGCTTCC